>JBGVAQ010000191.1:0-7974 GCA_045224775.1 Acutalibacteraceae bacterium
GCCTGTTTATATTCATATTTGAAAAGCCTGTTTGCATACACATTATCATTTATTGCAAACGGTTCTTCATCCGCCGCACGTTTTACAGCAAGATATTTTTCTCTGTATTCATCATCTTCACGGAAATACTTTTTAAGAGTATTTGATACCTTATCATATTCATTCCATCTTGATGCACATTCCTCAAAAGACTGCTCTTTTGTACAGAAAAGTTCCTCATACGGAATATCGCTCAGATGTCTGATCTTTATTTGTCCGAGAATAGCGTCTATCTCTTTAAATATAACGGAAGGCCCATACTTATCGCCATTAGTACCCGATACGGAACGGCTTACAAAAAGCTTTTCTGTAGGAAGTGAAAGTGCAGCATAGACATTATATTTTTCTTTTAGTGACATCCCGTAAATATTGTCATAAAGAGGAAGGTCAAGTCCGATAAGTGATGAACGCTCGTTATCACTGAAAAGTCCCTGTGCTGTCGGTATTGCAGGAAAAACACCGTCATGCGCCCCTATGATAAATACAGCTTTTTGTCCTTCATTGCGTATATTTCCCGCAGTTCCTACTATTACCTGATCGAGTGTTCTCGGTATATCCGAAAGAGAATTATATGATATCATCATTTTCAGAAGTTCATAGTATCTTCTGCTGTCGAGTGCGGTATCCTTCAGTATATCATACATTTTTTCAAGTATGCCTATGAGAGTATCCCATATCTTTGCTTCGGCTTCTATCTGCTTTTCATCGTAAACTCCCTCAAATGATATTATCATACCTGCCATCTGCTTTGCAGAATCAAATCTTTCAAGCAGCTTATATACTGCAACAGACATATCTGCTCCTGTTTTTGCTTCGGACAATTCATCAGAAAACACCATCAGCGGTTCTATTATTTTCTTTCTTATATTTTCTATTTTTTCAAGTTCAGCCTTATTTGTATCACTTTCGTTTCCTTCGGGATTCATAGTAAACGGACGTTTCCAGCGGCTGCCCTTTATATCCCACATATATGCGTAGTTTTCGATAGTATATATCTCGTTTGAACTTAAAGGCGTAAGACGTGTTTTCATAAGAGTAAGCAGATTTTCGGTATTGAATGATGAATGAACAACGTCAAATGCGGAAAGTACAAGCTTTATAAGTGGCTTGCAGTCAAGCGGCTGTGGATTTGACATAAAAAACGGTATGTGATATTTAGGAAATTCTGCCGCTATGACATTTCTGTACATTTCAGGCTTACGGCATATTATCAGTATATCACGATAATTATAGTTCTCATCCCTTACAAGCTTTCTTATATCCCTCGCTGTCTGATTTATTTCATCATATTCGTCGGCGGCTTCATAAAGCTTTACACTGCCGTCATCAATATCATAACAGTCACCGTCAAAACGAAAAACAGATTCCTCTATCGCTGCTATTGATTTACTTTTAAATCTTGTCTGTCCTTCAAGTCGGATAAGTGGTTTTTCTTCTACGCCGTATTTCTTGGCTGCCATCTGTATTTTAAGAAGTGTAGTATCAGGCTCTCTGAAAACAGAACCGGCTATATCCTTGACACTGCTGTCGTCAGCACAAAGCGTCATACCTACAAATTCTGCCTGTTTCATACATAGTTCGATTACTTTCATTTCCTGTCCCGAAAAACCGTTGAAAGAATCAAACCATACTGTTCTGCCCTCAAACCAGCAATTATCTGTTATCATCTCACAAAGCCTTGTAAGATCATCATCGGGATCTGAATATGCATTTCCGAGTATAGCTTCATATGCCGAATATATGGCAGCACTTTCCCTTAGCTTTTGTTTAAGACGTACATCATCTGTTTTTTCTGCCGTTTCAATAAGCTGTTCAGGCGTTATAGCACACATTTTATACTCATTTATAGCATTCAGCATAAGTCCGGCAAAATCGCTCTTTTTGCTCCTTGCACTGTAAAGTACAAGCTTTTCGGATACCTCCTCCGATGCCAGACTTATTATCACGGATTTTACTCCGTCATCTATACTCTTTCCGTAAGCCCTGCCGTATTCTGCCGAAACAGTATCGTACAGTCTTTTGAAGCTAAGTATTTTTACCCTTGCTGCATTCTTTGCTCCCATAGCAGTAAGTATCCTTTTTTCGTTATAAAAAGAATTTTGTTCCGGTACTATCAATATTACTTCTTTTGTGGCTGCGGTTTTTATTATTTCATTCAGAACATATTCTGTCTTTCCGCTTCCGCTTCTTCCTGCAACTATTTGCAGCATATTGCAACACTCCTTTATATACCACATTTTTATACAAGACTGAATAATGTAAATGTGAAAATAGCTGTAAACAGTTTATAATATTCTATATAAAATGTCAATGATTGAGCGTTATTTTCAGTATTCTTAACAGCCAAAATTATGGACATAAGAACAAATTTCTGCTATTATAATTATAATAATAAACAAATATGGGAGGTATTTTATGCTGACTCAGTTATCTGAAAAGAAAGAAAAAAAGGTGGAGTATGTAGAGCTTATATATGACCTGATATTTGTATATATCATAGGCAGAAATAATTCACTTCTCCACAACATTAAAAACGGATTTACAGATCCGCTGTCATTCTGTGCTTACATACTCTGTACACTTGCAATAATACAGATATGGAACTTTTCAACCTACTACATAAACATATATGGCAGACACAGTGTCAGGGAGCATATATTCCTGTTTTTCAACATGTTCATGCTGTACTTTATGGGTGAAGGCACACGGACAGACTGGCAGGGGTATCACACAATGTACCATATCGCATGGGCAATTATACTTGTAAATATTGGTGTACAATATCTTTTTGAGCTTCATACACAAAAAAATTCTGCAAATAAAAAACAGATCACTCGCATGATGCTTATATTGTTTCTTGAGGCAATATTTGTCTGTGCAGCTATTGCGGAATATAACTTTACAAAGAGTTCATGGATGTCCTTTGCAGCTATTATTTTCGGTATGTGCTCAGTTCTGTTCGTCGGACAGAAAAACAACGCAAGCTTTGTTGATTTTCCGCACCTGTCGGAACGTGCTATGCTTTATGTTGTCTTTACTTTCGGTGAAATGGTTATCGCCGTTTCAAATTATTTCAAAGATGATGTCACTTTTAATAATATGTATTTCGCCGGAATGGTATTTCTTATAGTTGTAGGTCTGTTCCTAAGCTATGGCATATTTTACGACCATATAATCAACCGTGAAACAAAAACAAATGGTCTTCTCTATATGCTTATGCATATTTTCATAATATTCTCGCTCAACAACATCACAAATTCACTTGAATTCATGCGTGATGAAAAAATAAACCTTATGCCAAAAATACTGCTGCTTATTACTTCATTCATTATGTTCTATGCATTTTTATTTGCACTGGGAGCTTATGCAAAATTAAGATGCAGACTTAATATAAAATTCTTCCTTCCTGTAGTATGTATATGCTGTGTTTTTGTGGCTCTTATGTTTATTTTCAGAGAAAATATGCATGTCAATATTGCAGTTTCGGCAGTTTTCGTATTTTCTGTTTCAGCAATAATTTTCCGCTTCGGTAAACAAAATGATACACCTGAAGAAATATCAAAGCAACATTTATTGTGATATTTACTAAAATTATAATTTTTTTTTGTGCGCTTATCTTTAAAAATCCTTTCTAAATCCTTGCTAAAAATAAAATAATATTGTATAATAATAAAGATAATAATAATCAAGAATATTAAAGGGGGCTGAGATATGGATTTTTTGGGGAAAACCTGCCCTGTATGCTCGCAGAACTTTCACGAAGGCGACGATGTTGTAGTATGCCCGAAATGCGGCGCTCCTTATCACAGAGATTGCTTTAAGCAAAAAGGAAAATGTATTTTCCCGGAACTTCATAAGGACGGAAAAAGCTGGAAGGATGTTTATGACGATGATCCTACTGAAAATAAGGATGTCGTAAAATGTATTTCATGCGGTACAGATAATGATAAGAATGCTATTGTCTGTAAAAAATGCGGCACTTTTATTTCAAGAAATGTATCAGTAAATATCAACGAAAACACTTCTGATGAAAAAGACGGTCATATCAACGATGAAAATTTTGAAAATTATATCCCCGGTATGTCAGGAAATCCTTTTTCTGTATTTATAGATCCTATGGGCGGTGTTTCTAAAGATGAGAATTTCGATGGCGTAAGCGGTGCTGAAATTTCAAAATATGTAGGTGTCAATACTCAGTATTATCTGCCCGTTTTTGCTAAAATAAAAAATGTCGGCAAAAGCAAATTCAATCTGAGTGCTTTTCTGTTCAGTGGTGCATGGTTTCTTTTCAGAAAACGCTATCTCATTGGTATCATAATATCAATACTTTTCTTCATAACCGAGCTTTCATCAGTATTTCTCGTTTCTGCATATTCTGTTCCTATATATAAAGAAGCTGAAAGTGCATTTAAAGAAGTTAATATACAATATCCGATGATAGGAAACTATATTTCATTTGCATACGAACATTATTCAGCTGCCGGTGTGTTCTGGGCAGTACTTCCCTATATACTTATCGCTGTAAGATTATTTATCGCTGTTTTCAGTGGCTTTACCGCAAACAAAATATATTACAAAGCAGCTGTAAAAAACATAAAACTGATAAAAAGCAAAAATCACGACGGAGATACTATGAAGGCTGTTGCAGAAGCAGGCGGAACAAATGCCGCTGCTGCATGGGTGTTTATCATCTGTTATGCAATACTCAGCATTGCATCTCTGTTCGTATAAAATAATTAATAAACGGAGGTATATTCAACTATGAAAGTAACAAAAGCTGTTATTCCTGCCGCAGGTCTTGGAACAAGGGTACTGCCTGCAACAAAATCTATGCCTAAGGAAATGCTCACTATCGTAGATAAGCCTGCAATACAATATATAGTCGAGGAGGCTGTCAATTCCGGTATAACCGATATACTTATCATCACCAACAGAGGTAAGGGTATCATCGAAGATCACTTTGACAGAAGTCCGGAACTTGAAGAAAGACTTCTTGCTTCAGGTAAAAATGATGTTTATGAACAGGTCGTTTCTATCTCCAAGCTTGCAAACATATACTTTATAAGACAGAAGGAAACCAAAGGTCTCGGTCATGCAGTTAACTGTGCAAGATCATTCATAGGCAATGAACCTTTTGCTGTTCTTTATGGTGATGATGTCATCATAGGCGAGGATCCTGCATGCGGTCAGCTTATAAGAGCTTATGAAAAATACGGAAAAGCCGTTGTAGGCATAAAGGCTGTACCTGAGGACGCTATATCAAAATACAGCTCACTTAAAGTTGATCAGCTTGAGGATAATATTTATAGCTGTACCGATATGGTAGAAAAGCCAAAGACAAAAGAAGATGTTCTTTCGCTTTACTCAATTTTAGGAAGATGCGTACTCACTCCCGATATATTTGATCTTCTTGATCAGACAAAGCCCGGCGCAGGCGGAGAAATACAGTTAACAGATGCAATGAAAACTCTCGCTCAGACAAAAGGTATGACAGGCGTTGATTTTACAGGAAAGCGTTATGATATGGGCGACAAACTCGGCATACTTCAGGCAACTGTAGAAATCGCTTTGCAGAACCCCGTACTTGGAAACAGCTTCAGAGATTATCTCAAGGAGCTTTCAAAAACTTTATAATATACGAAAAATAATAAAACACGGTTTACCACAATCAGTAAACCGTGTTTTATTTTATTCTGAATTATTCTGCAAAAAATATTCTGTCAGGATTGCGTGGTGCGGCTTCCTTAATGTCACCATCGGGATAACCTATTATACAATGTCCTATTCCCTCATAATCTCCGTTGATACCCAAGGATTTGAGCAGTTCTTTTCCCTCGTCAGTTTCAAACTCCTCTTTTGCTCTGTGTATCCAGCAGCTTCCGAGTCCGAAAGAATGTGCTGCAAGCATCAGCTCACCCATAACAAGACTTCCGTCATAAAGATATGTCGGACGGGTTTTATCTGCAAGTACTATGAGTACTGCCGGCGCATTGTAAAACGGATCAAAATCATCCGACCAGCCGCCTATTTTGCAGTTTGCCGCTGAAAGCTTATCTCTCAGTTCACGGTTAGTCACAGCAATTATTATCGTTGACTGCATTCCTCTTCCGTTTGCGGCATATGTACCTGCATTGACTATCTCCTCTATAATAGCTTTCGGCACAGGTCTTGAAAGATACTTCCTTACACTTCTTCTTTCGGTTATAGCCTTTATTATTTCATTCATAACATTCACCCTTTCGGTAATGATAACTATTCAGATACTTTTACTGAAAACATTATCTGTCCGCTGCCGGTTACCATCTCATAAACTATACTGAACGGCTTGATCTTATATCCGTTCCTTAACTTCTTTATCTCATTAGAGATCAACGATTTCCTTGAAGATAATGCCTGCTCCATATATTTCTGCAAAGAATCGGCTTCCTCCTGAGTTATACTCATAGCACTGAATTCAGTAAACTGGAATACAAGCTCATCATCACCTCTTGCGAATATCTTGACTTGTTCCTCAGTAATATTAGAGCCACCCAGACCTATTTGATTTATCTCATTTATAGCTTTCTGACCTTCTGCAGTATCAAGCCATTCTTTTATTGTTTTCTGACCTGCATTCTTTACATAGAAGAATACCCCTATGCCTACAGCAACCGCAAGTATGATTGCGATAACAGGTATGTACTTACTTATACCACTTTTAGTTGCTGTACTGTACTGTGTCTGAGTATTAAACGAAGAATATGGAGAATTGGGATTATAGCCTGAATTTCCATACATACTTGATGACGGATCGGAAAACATTGCATTCGGATCATAACCGCTTTCTGTATTATTCGTTGGGTTAAAGCTTTTTCCTGAAAAATCGTTTTGTGTACCACCCATTGAATTGAAGTTATCCGACTGACTGCCGTAGGTGTTTCCCGAATAACCATTCTGTGTGCCATTCATGGAATTGAAGTTATCCGGCTGACTGCCATAAGTGCTTCCCAGAAAACCTCCATCATTATCATTCTGACCATCGGAATCTCCTAAAAAGCCATCGCCAAAACCATTGTTGTAATCATCATTACCGCCAAAGCCAAAACCGTTACCATTATTATTGTCCAAAAAAACATCTCCTTTAACTTTGATTTATTTTATCATATCACGATATTATTTTTACGTCAACATTATTTTATAACAAAGATACAGCTTTTTTCCTTGATCACAAAAAGCAGAAACGCAGGGAAAAACCCTGCGTTTCTGCTTAAAGGAATAAAAAGAAAAAAGGAAAAAGGAAAGAAAAGGAATAATCATTATGATATCAAACGAATATGATAAGTAATTACCATTTTTTGTCGCTTTCGTTTGACTGTTATTATAATATACTAAATTTATCCATTTGTCAAGCATTTTTTATAAAATATTTATAGTTTATTTTCTATCAACATTAATTGTACATATACAAGAGTATTATAATACTAAAAATTCCTCTACAAAATAGCTGTTGATCCCAAAATACATATGCCATAAGCCTTGATTTTATTATTTTTATTTGACTTTGACAAAAAAAAGATATATTATATTATAAGATATAATTATATCATTGATCAGAAAGACGGAGGTGGCTTGATATGAATATAGGAATATCTACCGGCTGCCTTTACCCTATGCTTACCGAAAACTCGGTAGAGATCCTTACAGATATCGGTTTTGATACCATTGAAATATTCTTTAACAGCTTTTCTGAACTTGAGCCTGATTATCTTGATAAATTAAAATATATATTTGATATTCACGGAACAACAGTATCCTCGATACATCCTTTTACTTCATCGTATGAATCATTTCTTCTCTTTTCAAACTATGAAAGAAGATTCGAAGACGGGATAAAATTCTATGAGATGTTTTTCAGAACAGCTAAAAAACTTTCTGCTGATAAAGTCATTCTTCATG
>JBGVAQ010000192.1:0-4599 GCA_045224775.1 Acutalibacteraceae bacterium
TCAAAATGGAGCTTTTTGTTTCAGATCGTTTCAACAATTTTTAGATCAGTATTTCTTATCTTTTTACGGATAATCTCCTCATTATCAAGGTGCATCAGGTATACGTCTATCCCTTGCCGCTGCAGATCGAGCAGAGTGTTCAGATTGTCATCTATGAACAAATGGACATCTGATTTATAAGCCGATATTTCAGTGTATAGACGTTTCTTTGTTGTATCTGCCGTTTCCAGAAATGCTATGAACGGGTCGAGAGTTTTAGTGTCCCCTGTATATACTGTCAGACAGTTATCGATCAGCAGTTCATATCCGAAGCAATTGCCTTCAAGAACATCTGAATGCTTTGTAAGTATAGGTGAAATGAACCAGCTCTTATTAAGCTCATCAGGAAATACAATAGAATATGCGTCCTTGTGACATCCTTCTATTCTGTCAAACAAATATTTCAGATTAAAATCGATGTATTTTGAAGGAGCAACAACTACGACCGGCAGCTTTAAGATATAATAAGCATAATGTATTAGTGTTCCTATGCCGCTGATGTGATCACCATGTGTATGCGTGACCAGAATATATATCGTTTTGACACCTGAAAAATCAAGCCTTCTGAATTTCGGGAAAGCCTCAAGAGAAAAGTCTATCAAAACCATATCATTGTCGTCAACAAAATAAGCACAGGTATTATCGTCTGCAAAGGCAGAACCTTTACCGAAAAAGTTTAGCATAGTTGTCTCTCCTTAAATTATTCTTATGATCTGATCATACAGCAGAATAAACTTATCGTTAATCTTCCTATCCTCATGGTAATGGCCAAAAAACCAATATCTGAAGTTGATTTTGACAAACAGTTCATCAAAATAGATTGTAAGTTTATCAGACTTCATTGGATAATGATAAAGCTTCTCGGCTATACTCTGAGGAGCACAGTGAGTTATGACAAAGTCTACATTATAATTGTATTTCTCAAGGTTATCTGCAGCGTGTTTGAACTCATCCTCACTTGGCAGTTCTTCTTCCCACCAACTGATATTCTTTACTCTGAACATTTTACCCTGCTTATTCCATCTGCGAATAGTCTCTTTGAATTTATAGTCACTGTCAAAATCATTTCTGTCGAGGATTCCATCATCAATATCATGGGAGCTTGCCCCTCCAAAAGCAAAGAACCTTTTGCCCTCTATTTCGTAGACCTCTCCCCTCTTAAGATGAAAAATACTGTCCCTGATCTTGTGGGCTTTACCTCCAAAAACTTCTACCGTTTCAAAGTCATTATTGAGTCTGCCAAAATTCTCGTGGTTGCCGTCAACAAACACCGTTGTAAATGATTTTTCATCCAGCCATTTAAGCCAATAACTTTCATGTTGACTGTTTTTGTCCGTATCCCATATACCACCAAAATCACCGCAAACAATAACAATATCCTTTTTAGTCATTTGCTTTTGTTCCGGAAATGCTGCAGTAGAAAACTTATTGAACTCCCCATGGCAGTCTCCGGTTATGTAGATCATTTGTTTTCATCTCCTTTATGAAAGAGCAGCCTTTATCTTCTGCATTTCCATTTTTTTACAATAATTTGTGTATTCGATAGCTGCTCTGTAATAAGCACCCTTCTTCTCGTCCTCCTCCGGATATGTTTCCTCTTCCGGAAGGTCATACATTTGATGTAATTCTAACATACTATATTTTTTATACTTATCCGGATTTTCTTTCATTTCCTCAGCTTCTTCTATTGATTCACCGAGCCTTGCTTTTTCTTCAGCAAGATATTCCTGATCAAAGCCGAAGAAAGATATCTCAAACAGAAAGCTGACAACTACATCCATCAGATAGTCCTGTGTCAGCTTTGTATCAGCAACAAGAAAGTTCAGAGCTTCTTTCTGCTCGGTGAATTCATAAGCATAGGTTGTTACTGAAGATATATCTTCTGCAGATACAAGCTCATGTCCGTTAAGAAGACCTACTGTTTCGTCCAGCCAGCCATCGTTCTGACCTCTATAAACAAAAAGCACACCCTGAAATTCAGGATTTTCTTCTGTTTCCATTTCACAAAGCCTCTTTAGAAACTTCTGAAACCGTTCTGATACTTTTTCCTTGTACTCTTTGATAGTCATTTCGTCATGATTTTTTATTTCCCAAAGCCTGATAGGATATTCTGCGTAGTAAGCCTTTTCAATATCAATGGGATCCATTTCTTTAATGATTTGTTGGATTGTTTT
The DNA here is from genome assembly GCA_045224775.1 of Acutalibacteraceae bacterium. Lineage (GTDB taxonomy): Bacteria > Bacillota > Clostridia > Oscillospirales > Acutalibacteraceae > UBA1213. The sequence goes on from JBGVAQ010000192.1 coordinate 2,214, forward strand.
CATGTTAACTCCTCCTTAATTGACATAAGATTCATAAGTTCTGCGATTTGTGTAATACTGATTGGTCGATAGTTATTTGCGTCTACTCCTACATCATAGATGCGAAGTCCCAAAGCAGAATCCTTCATAAAGCTTTTTTCTGGAAATCGATCTATGTACTTTTTTTGCAGATTGGCTGTATTATACGATCCTGTAGAGTGTATATGTCCGTGAAGATGAATAGTGCCGTTATGGGCTCCGTTCCATTCGTATATAGGATAGTGGAACAAAATGAATTTCCCGTATTCGGTTTTGAGTTCTTTGTAATGCTGCACCGATTGAAATATATGATCTCTCGTGTAGTCCTTATCATGATTACCCGTTATCATGTGTACCGTTTTGCAGTTGATCTGATCTCTGAATTGCTTTGCAGCATCCATGTTGACTTTGAAAGCAAAATCACCAAGTATCCAAAGCTCATCGTTTGCCATAACGGTTTCATTGATATTTCTGATAAGACCGTCATTCATCTGTTCTACATCTAAGAATGGCCTGCTTGTAAAACCGATAGCATTAGCATGACCCAGATGCAGATCGCTTGTAAAGTATATCATTTTCTATCACTTTCCTAAATTGCCTCTCCGCTGTCCTTCTGCCATAAGAACACAGTGCAGGATATTGCCATCTCCAGCAAAAATTTCTGTGTCTCCAAAGTCAGTTCCCTTAATATCGAGCCACTGAAGCTCATTACCGTTCTGTTCAGGGATCAGAGTTTTGTCGGTCAAGAGCCTACACGAATAGCATTCGACGGAATTCCCTACATTATAATATGTAAAATCCATCATATGATACAGCGGAGTTATGTCGTTCTTTCTTATTCCTGTTTCTTCTTGCAGCTCCCGATACGCTGCCTCAAGATATGTTTCTCCCTCTTCCCATTTGCCACCCGGAAAGTTGAGTTTTCCGATATAAGGGAATTTCTTTCGCTTGCAAAAGAGGATTTTACTGTAGTCGGGACTATATACCATAATAATATTGTATCGTTTCATATAACTCTAACCTTTCGGCTTGTAGATTCGGTTATCAAACCCAAACGGTTTCTTTTCGGTGATCTGGCCGGGTTCGAGTACGTCATATGTTTCTTCAAAAGTATACATTTTGGCATCGAGGTTGTCAATATAATGGAGTGCCATTGCCTCTGCAGTTGCGGGACAAGCTACCGCTCCCCATTCCTGTTGCCCGTGATGAGCAAGAATCATATGAGTAAGCATCTGTACCTTCTCTTTATTATAACCACCCTTGTCCGCATACTTTCTTACAAGAGAAGCTCCAAGGAAAGAATGACCAAACAATACACCATTTGATGTAAACTCCGCATTTCCAATTTCACTCGTTTTGTACTCCCAAATCTTTCCGATATCGTGAATAGCGGCACCGCAAACCATCAGCTCTTTATCAAGAACGGAATATACTGTGCAAATAGCAGTGGCAGCTTTAACCATACGATAACAGTGATAGATAAGGCCACCTTTTATATTATGATGTACTGCAATTGCAGCAGAGGATGAGATATACTTATCCTTATAATCGTCCAGTATTTTTAATGTAAGGGCTGCGATTGAAGTACCGTCTTCATTTGAGGCAGATGCTCTGATAATCGAACATATTTCATCATACATTGCGGTTACTGAAACCGGAGGCACTTTGATGAAATCATCTATCGAGACATTCGGGTTCATACAAAACGCTATGTGATTCACTGTAAAGCTCTTATTACCCTGGTACTCCGAAACTTGAAGTTCCACTTCTGCAATACTGCCGGTTACAACACCTGTGTTTTTTGTAAGTTCTTCTGCCGTTGTACCAAACATGGTTGCTGTCTGTTCAGTTTTACCGTCTTTCATCGATATTTTCAAAAATGTCTTTCCGTTTTTTGCAGTCGCTTCACTGATGCCCGAAATAAGAACCGGTCTTGAAAGAATCATTCCTATTTGTGCATCTGAAAATTGAGTATACTTTGACATATACACTCCTTCTTTCTATAGTATTTGTTACTTATTATTATACTATATATAGTGGAAATTGCAAACGATTTGTATTTTTAGTGTGCGTATTATTGTACACCTTTATGCTGTCAAGTTTTTTCGTATTTTACTTGACATAACCGGTATATAAATCTATAATAAATGAAATGATACAGGATTTAGTAGAGCCGTTTTTCTGTCGGGAGTTGAGTATATGAAAAGATTATCCGGAGACGAACATTTTTCCTTTGCCGGAAAGCAGGAAGAAAGAAAGATTGTAGACTTTTGGTCTTGGCATTCTTCTGAGCTCTTAGCCGATACCACAAGAGCTATACTTGCGGAATATATAGTAGCAATGGCTCTGGGTATAGATCAGAATACGA
>JBGVAQ010000193.1:0-9248 GCA_045224775.1 Acutalibacteraceae bacterium
ATTAGGAGTACAAAATCTATGCTTGCTACCCCCTCCGGACAGTAGTTTTTTATCCTGACGATTTTTCCCCTATTTACAGCATTTTTATCAAATTCAAAAAAACGGAGATGACCACTATATGTCAAAAAACAGAACAGAGCGACTTCAGCTCAGACTCTCGCCTGAAGAAAAAGAAGCCATCAGACAAAAAGCCGCACAGGTACATATGTCCTCGGCAGACTATCTCGTTGCTTTGTCGGAGAACAAAATGATCATTGATCCCAAACAGCTTGCCAAGCTTCTTATAGAATTCCGGCGTGTCGGCATCAACATCAATCAGATCGCAGCAGTCGCGAATTCTCAGAAATTTGTCAGCAAAGAACTTTTACTGAAAGTCACGGATGATCAGAAAAAGCTCACTGACATTATGATGAAAATTCTGAACGAGGTCTATGATGCAGAGAAACACGATATCAGAACTCTGGAAAACAAATTCGATAAACTGACAAAAGCGGTGGAAGGGTTGATGAAGAATGGCAACGGTCAAGGAAGTCAGAAACACGATTAAGTCGCATCAGTATATTTCCGATTCTATTGCATATATCCTCTCTCCCGAAAATCCCAGCGGTAACGAAAAATGCTTTCAAGCAACTTTTCTGAATTGCGTCAATAACGGTATCGCAAGCTTGTCCGATCAGTTTTACGAGATACGTCGGGTCTTTAACAAGGACTACGATATTTTAGCGCATCATTACATTCAGAGTTTTTCGCCGAATGAAAAAATCACGCCGGAGCTGGTACATCAGATCGGCGCAGAGCTTGCTCAGAAAATGGCACCCGGCTTTCAGGTCATTGTATCAACTCACGTCGATAAGGATCATCTGCATAACCACATCCTTATCAATTCCGTCAGCTTTGAGACAGGGCTGAAATGGAAAGGCAACGGCGCGACGCTTAATGCTATGCGAAGCGAAAGCGACAAACTCTGCCGTCAGTACGGACTGACAACGATAGACAGGCACTCCGGCTTTCGCGGCATAGACCAGGCTACACAGAAATTAGCCGAAAAGGGAGAATCGTGGAAGGTCAAATTATGCAGAGTTTTGGACGAAGCGGTAATGATGTGCAACAACAAAAATGAATTTTACGCTTATATGAAGCGTAAAGGTTTTGAGATAACCCGTTATACCGACCGACACATCACTTTTCAGAAAATCGGGGAAACGAAGAAGATCAGAGCCAACACATTGGCTGAACAATTCGGAAAGAATTACACAAAAGAAAGACTTGAACTAAAGATGGGCTTTTACAGAACACCGAAGCCTTTGGAAAATCCTCCGACACCAAAGCCGCCGGTTCCATTTGTCAGTGAATTTGAAAAGATGGAACGAAGACACTTTGAGGACAACCCGCCGCCGCTCACTCCGAGTGAAGGAAAAGCATTCAGTCAGAAAATCCAAAAATCGCATAATCCGTTTTTTCTCCTTCTGCGGATACTCCGTCATTTACGGTTCCGGCAAGATCTGCGGGCTGTCCTTGATGCGAAATATGAGCGGCTGCATAAAAGGGTAAAAAAGCAAAGCCGGTATAAAACGAAGGAGCCTGATTTGAGAACAATTCTTGAGCGGTACGACAAGAAACCTGCCATTGCCGGAAACATTTCTTACAAGGATTTAGTAAACTCACAGGGAGAAAACTTTCGGGTACGGCTTAGCTTGTTTGCCGTTCCGAAGCTGTACGCTTATCCGTTCTTCTTCTCCGCAAAGCTGTACAGTGATTATGCTCTTGTTACCATCAAGAAAAGAGACAAAGAACTTTTCAAACAGATTTTGGAAACTGGAACAGAAGCCACTATTCAAAAGCACAATGAATATTTTACTCCGAAAGCCGAATATCAGGAATTGAAAAAACGAGCGGAACAGCTTGGAGTGACGGTTGAGTTTCTGATAATTGAGTCGAAACAGCTTGAGAGGCTGCATAAGGAAAAGGACAGGTTTGTTCCTATCCCGCTAAAGGACGGAAGGATACGTTTGGCGTTTCTGCCGCAAAACAAGGATTTTATTCTACACTCACTTTATCCCGATAAGTATAAAGCCGAAACGGATACTCTTTTCTCTGTCGGTCGGAATTCAAGGATCAACAAGCTGCTGAAAGCAGAAGCTCTGATCCGCAGTCAGAAAATGAAGTACCGTACATTGTCCAAAGATCAGGTAGAGCAGCTTGCTGAAAGTGTAGGCGAAGACAAATTTGCTGTATTCAGTAAAAATACAGACGGCAAGGATCAGGACGGACAATATAACATAGCCTTCAAAGAAGACGACCAAATCAGAATAGACACGGCTTTGAGGAAGAAAAGGAAACGGTAAGTATATGACCGGAATAATAGAATATGTACAGAGCAAGGCAATAACAGGAGGGGGCTTTGCTCATTTTTTTGAGTTTTTTCTATATTCTACTTTGTGCAAAAAATGTAGTAAGTACATTAGGGAAATAGGGTAAAATGTAGTAAGTAAACGCTAAAATGTAGTAAGTAAACGGGAAAATGTAGTAAGCAAACAAGGAAATGTAGTAAGCAAAAAAAATAAAAAATGCCTATTTAATGGGCTTTTTTTAAAATGTAGTAAGCAAAAACCCCGTTTTTTGAAAACCCCTGAACAGTAAAAAATCCTTTTTTTATAAAATAGAAAAAAAAAGTGTATTTTTCAGGGGTTTTATAGAAAACGCATACTACGCCTACTACACTTACTACATTTTCAAGCCGGAAAGTCCTGACCCCCTGATAAAAAGCGGAAAAAATAAATGTAGTAGGTATTTTGACGTACCTACTACACCTTACTACAACCTACTATAACCTACTACACCTTACTACATCTCTGAAAAATACTTTTTTCGGGGAAGAAAACGCATATAGAGTATTTTTTTGTCATTCCGTCGGACTTGCCGTTTATATCCTAATTTTGTGAGAACCCTTCCGACTTGTTCAGCGGTATATTTATTCAGGCTTGTATGCTGATTTATAAACTCTGTTACGGTCATATATTCATCTGTTACAGAATAACCTGCTGAAAGCATTTGCCTTTCCATGTTCAATCTTGCGAGAATATCTATTACTTCATCCTCTGCTTTCATCGGCTTGGTATATTCTTCGTTTCTGATGTCCAGTTCTTCCTTCATTTCAGGATCCAGTCTGAAACAGCTTGCCATAGTTGCACCCTTCGCTATCTCTTCCATCACTATGCCATATACCTGCGCCCACAGCTGGAGTGCGTTAAACGGTCTTATCTGAGTATTATAGTCGATATTTACCTCATCAGATATGGGTACAGTGGCAAATCGTCTGTTTCCGGTCTGATCTATGAGAAATTTATCATCATTGACCGTACCGACAAATGAAGTCATACGGGGGAATTTCAGAGTTGCTCTGCCGTAGGGCAGTCTGTATTCATCATTTGCCTTTGTCAGCATAGCTTTTACACTGTCTATATCTTTTTTAAGAGTGCTGCCGATCTCTCCTAATTCGCATATCCAATTGCTTGTAGCCTGGATAATGCTGTCTTTGTTGCGCGGATCGATGCAGACGCCTTCACCGAAGTATTGGGAAGACATAGCCAGATGTTCAAAGAATCTTGTTTTGCCGATGCCCTGTTTACCCTTGAGTACAAGTATCAGATCCAGCGAGAATGTATGCTTAATGTCATTGAATAAGCCGCAAACCGCCTGCATGAGCCATTTTTTAATGATCTCTCTGCTCAATCTGTCCTCTTTATCTATTTTGAAGATATTGTAGATCTCTTCAATGCGGTCTTTTCCGTCCCACTTTGCTGATCTGATCATATCAAGAACTGGATTCACTCTGTTATTTGACGCAATAACCAAAATCATAGTTGCAATTTTGTCTATACTGCATTTTGCGAATTCTGTCTGTAATTCATTGTAAATGATCGTGGGAGCCGTTTCAGGCAGATGTTCTTCGGAATATCCGTTGAATCCGGAGTATTCCAAAGAGTGCTTGATAACATTGTACTGTACCTTTAATCCCTTGATCCTCATGTAGTTCTGCAAATTTTCTATTGTAAGCAGACCGGTACCGTCAATGTCGTAAACCGACAGCTTGCTTTTTCTTTTTTTGCTTATATCTGCCTTTTTATCGTATGCGTCCGGCTCAAAAAGCATTCTGACATCCTTCCAATGCTTACCGGAGCAGGAGTTATGAAAGCATTTGTATCCTAAAGAGCCGTCTGTTTTCTGGAAAATAGCCGCGTCCTTTCCCTTATGACTTTCATCAAACAGACAATGCTCAAGAATATATTTCACTGTTCCGTCAGGAGCATTTTCAATACTTCTGACAGGAATATTATGCTTTGAAATAAACTGCTGCAGATCAAATTTATCCCTGACACCTTTATGTACAATATTTTGTACCGGCTCGGACGGCTTATTTTCTTTGATTTCAGCCGCTAATGTCCTGAGTAATGTAAAATCATTAACGGGGATAACAGACGGCGTAGAAGGCTCTATATAGGCTTTTCTGTGCGGTCTTTCGGGGGTAGTGGCTCCTTTCTGCGCAATAGTTCCCCATAGCTTACAGATACGCGCAGGGTTGAATACGGTCGTATCTACTTCAACCTCGTCATCACTGAATTTTTCGGCTAATACCTTTAAAGCATTTTCAAACACAGCTACGTTTTCCGTAGTGTTTTTTTCGTTGAAGCGATATAACAGGTGTATTCCGTTGCCGCTCATGGCTCGGAGCGGCTCTTTAAAGCCTCTTTCGGACATATAGCTGCGGATCAGCTTTGATTTTTCTTTTGCCAGTGTAAGCTCCGCATCAGAGCTGCTTACACCCGATATGCGTTTCGGATCAAGGTCGATCAATAGCCAGTGCAGCTCCGTTATTTCATTGTTCTTGGTAGTTGGTGTGACGTTTTCTAAAAAATGGTCATGCTGCTTTCGGGAATAGCATGAAATATCTATCGGATTGAGAGTAATAAATATATTTGCCGCTTTTGCTGTCGGGGTACGGGAGTTCCAGCTTGGTCTGAAGTCCTGCAAAGCTTTGATAGCCGTATCAGCGTCAGTGAAATAGCCGCTTGCGTTGTAGTTGCCGTTTATCAGCCGTATCTCGAACAGTTCTCCGTCCGGATGTAAAAGGCGGATCGCATTTGTTATGTTTTTTGTGTCGAGTAAAAATAATGATCCATGACCGTTGTATCGTATATCAGAAGATTCATTCTGAATTCTTAGAGTATCTTCAGAATTTTTGCTGTCCCTTGCCGCTTCCATGGTCGGTATAGTGTTTACCGAACTGAAGATAACACCTGCTTCTTGAGAAAAATTTTCTTTTGACATAAAAAAATAACCTCCGTAAAAATATTTTTACGAGGTCACAACAACATGGAAATCAAATTTCAGAACAGACACTCCCTCTCCCTACGGCGGTTCTACTCCCTCGCTGAGAGAGGGCAAAATACAAAAAATATTTGGCAAAATTGATTTCCGTGTAACAACAAAATATACACTTGATTTTTTTTTGCGGATATGTTAAAATATCCTAAGATTGATAAGATCAAATCAAATGATACATTGAGATGCGACCTCATTGTATTGTTGGAGCAGTGGTGTTACCAGCACTACTGCTCTCTATTTTTATTATAACATTTTTTTTGATCTATTGCAATTTAAATCTGACAATATTATCTAAAAAATTCCCTGAAAGAGAGTTAATAGCTTCTTTCAGGGATTTTTAGTTTTATATGCTGCTTATTGCTTGTTTGACCTTCTCTATCGGTATTTCCAGTTCATCTGCGATCTGTTCGGGTGTTTTCCCTCTTTTGTGAAATTTGATTATTATTTCAGCTTCTTTGTTTGCTTCACCGGTGAGGATCCCTCGTTCATAATTTTCTTCCATAAGTGTATTATAATCATAAAGGGCTTTCTGTCTTGCGGTGTATTCCATCCGTTTCTGTTGATCTGCGCTGATCTCTTCAAGTGTTTCATAAGCTGTTTTCAGATATTTGCTTTGCTGCGCCAACATCTCAAATCCCTCCCTGTTTTCTGTTTTAATGAATTTTACCCAATCATATAAATCTGTTCCGTCATCAGTCTGCGGTAATTTCGGCAGTTCAACGATATGTATTTCCATAATATCAGTGTATTTGATATGTTCTGTATCTTCTCTCAAATGATAAACAGTATGAAAACGCTGTGTTTGCCTGATATAGTCAAAGTCAAGGATATTGATCGCAATACATTTCTTGATGTTGCTGTATTTCTTGTTGATGCCGACCTGTTCTACCAGCATCTTGGATACGTAGAACGTACTTCTGTCTGCCCATGCTCTCATATATGCAAGCTGGATCTCAATGTCGATCTCGGTATTATCGTTCATTGTCAGTCTTACATCCAATATGCCCTGCTTTTCATCTTCGTGTATCTTCGACAGATTTGTGTTCAGAAGTACAGTTTTCTTTATCTCTGTGTCTTTTATGCCCAGAACAGCACTTAAAAAGCCTTTGCGTACAGTCCCGTCACGCATCAGTTCCTTGAAAGCAAAATCTACTTTCGGTGACATGATAAAATTATCCATTATTATCGTTCTCCTTAAAAAATATCGTTTTGTGTTCCAGTTTTTGTGAGTCAGAGTATCAACCTTTTTGAGAGCATATCGACAACGTTATTTTATATATTCTATCATTCAGAGAATTTATTTGTCAATCAAAAATCAGACTTCACTTTTCAGGCAATTTGCTGTAAAATGATAGTGACATACTATCGATGCCTGCGCTTCGCTTAGAGGTAGGGACTTCTTTCCTATTACAGGTTAAAATTCAAAAGAATAAATACAGAGGTTTTGCAAATATGGAAATGACAATAAAACAGATTGCCGGTGAACTTAATGTGAGTAAGTCTACCGTTAGCAGAGCAATAGTACAATTAGGCTTTCAGAATAAACTTCGGAGAGCAGGCAACAAGTATCTGCTTTCTGATACGCAAATTTTGCTTATAAAGCAACAAATATCCCAAAACGATACAGAAAAAACGCTTCAAGGAGAAGCTGAATCGCATCACGCTGCGGAAAAATCGCTTCAAGGGGAAGCTGAATCGCATCACGCTGCGGAAAAATCGCTTCAAGGGGAAGCTAAATCGCATCACGCCACAGAAAAATCGCTTCAAGAGGAAGCTGAATCGCATCACGCCACGGAAAAATCGCTTCAGGGGGAAGCTAAATCGCATCACGCTGCGGAAAAATCGCTTCAAAGGGAAGCTGAATCGCTTCACACCACAGAAAAAACGCTTCAAGAGGAAGATAAAACAGTAAATGTATTTTTCCAGGAACAGTTGTCGATACTCAATGAACAGTTATCCATTAAGGATCATCAAATACAAATTTTGCAAGAGCAGATCAGTCAGCTTACCACAGCAATGGAAAGTATGGCAACAGCATTAACGGCTGCACAGGCACTCCATGCGGGTACAATTCAAAAGCAGCTTACCCAGCAAAACAGCACTATTGAAGAAGCCGATCCCGAAGAGTCGGAACAGCAAAAGAAAAAGAAAGGATTTTTTTCAAGAATTTTCGGCAGTAAAACAGTATCAAAATAAACGTTATCCCGAATAGTATCAAAAATCCCCTCCAAACATACCATTTGTAGGGGATTTTGCAGTATCAGATTAGATGAGCATCTATTTTGATACGAGCGGAGGAATGAGTTATGATTTATGGCTATTGCCGCATATCAACGGACAGGCAAAACATTGAACGACAAATCAGGAACATTCAGAAGGCATATCCTGACGCTGTCATCAAGCAGGAAATCTATACCGGAACAAAGACAGACGGCAGGAAAGTCTTTGAGCAGCTTTTGAAGTTGGTCAGTTCGGGGGATACACTTGTCTTTGACAGTGTATCGAGAATGAGCCGTAACGCCGAAACCGGCTTTGAGATCTATCAGGGATTGTATGACAAGGGTGTGGAGCTTGTCTTTTTGAAGGAGCCGCATATCAATACAGCGACTTATAAAAAAGCCTTGTCAAACAACATTGAGCTGACAGGAACAAAGACAGATATTATTCTGAAAGCTATCAACGAGTATCTGATGGAGCTTGCAAAGGAACAGATACAGCTTGCCTTTGAACAATCGGAAAAAGAAGTATCTGACCTACACCAAAGAACAAAAGAAGGTATCGAAACCGCAAGGAGAAACGGTAAACAGATCGGTCGCTCTTACGGTGCATCAGTAACGACAAAAAAGAGCGTAAAGACAAAGCAGGAGATTTTGAAGTATTCAAAGGATTTTGGCGGTACGCTCTCAGATGTGGACTGTATGCGAATGATCGGCATTGCAAGGAATACTTATTACAGATACAAAGCTCAGCTCAAAAATAGGGCTTGAAGCCCCATTTTTGAAAAAAGAATTGAATATACAGAAACCGCAGCAGCCTTGCAGATCGGAATGATCTTGCAAGGCTGCTGCGGTATTTTAGTTGTTTAGTAATAACCTACGGGGTATTACTTGACTGTTACATCAAAATACTTCTTTGAGATATTACCCAGGCTGTCCTTTACCTTTACGCTTATGTTATAAGTCGTTTTTGCGGCAGGCTTTATTGATACTGAGGTGTTAGCTGAGTAATTCTGCTTTGTTGTCCACTTATCAGCAGATGCTCTCTTGTAATACACAGCGTATGTATATTCTCCTGAGCCGCCGGTAGCTGAACAGTTTATCCTGATAGATTCACCAAGACTGATGTTCTCTGATTCTACTGTCGAGGTGTTCTCAGGCTTTGTCACGCTTATCTTGAAACGCTTCTTGACTACAGTACCGTTGCTGTCCTTGACCTTGACGGATACATCATAGGTGGTTGCTGCTTTTGGCATGATGCTGATCGTGCTGTTGGTAGAGTATCTTTGCTTCGTTACCCATTCTGTTTTGTATTCCCTCTTGTAGTAGACCTTATACTGATACTCACCAAAGCCGCCCGTAGCACTTGCATTGATAATGATAGGCTCACCGAGACCGATGTTTTCAGCTGCAACGGTTGATGTGTTTTTCAAGGCTTTAACAACATTGACCTTAAAACGCTTCTTGACTACCGTACCGTTGCTGTCCTTTACCTTGACAGATATATCATAGGTGGTTGCTGCTTTTGGCATGATGCTGATCGTGCTGTTGGTAGAGTAACTTTGCTTCGTTACCCATTCGGTGTTGTATTCCCTCTTGTAGTAGACCTTATACTGATACTCGCCAAGACCGCCCGTAGCGCTTGCA
>JBGVAQ010000194.1:0-2541 GCA_045224775.1 Acutalibacteraceae bacterium
CAGCGGAAACTTTGACTGGACAAACGGCAAGTTCCCTGCATTCACTGAGCCTGATGAATCATATCACGGTGTTATCTACAGTGAAAAATTCGGTAAGGCTGCATATATCACAAAGGCTGTTACACATCTTATGAGAGATTACGGCCCTCAGCAAAGCCCTCAGAATGCTTTCCTGCTCAACCTCGGACTTGATACACTTTCTCTCCGCATGGAACGTCACTGCTCAAATGCTCTTACAGTAGCTAAATATCTTGAAGCCAATGACAAGATAGAATGGGTAAACTATCCCGGACTTGAAAGCAACAAATATTACAAGCTCTGTCAGAAGCTTATGCCCAAAGGCTCATGCGGCGTTATTTCATTCGGCGTAAAGGGCGGAAGAGAAAAGGCTATGAAGTTCATGGATAGCCTCAAGCTCATAAAGCTTGTTATTCACGTTGCAGACGTACGCACATGCGCTCTCCATCCGGCAAGCACAACTCACAGACAAATGAACGATGAACAGCTTGAAGCTTGCGGCGTTAAGCCCAATCTTATAAGAATGTCTGTAGGCATAGAATATGTGGATGATATAATCGCAGATATCGAGCAGGCTCTCGGTAATATATGATATTAATAACACAACACCGCTGTACAATTTAAAGTACAGCGGTGCTTTTTACAGTCTGCTGCAATTTATTTTTATAATTATTCATTTTATACGATTTTTTATGTTTTAAAATGTAATTATCGTTATTTATTGCAGGAATTTATAAAAATATTGCAAAAAGGTATTGACAAAACATATACGATAGTGTATACTTGCATTGTCGATACAACAAAAGGCGTTGTAAGCATTAATTTGCTTACAGCGCCTTTTTTTATTTTTATTATTTCTTTTCCTTTATTGCCTTGTTTGCCATGTACTGCTCTTTAAGAAGCTTTACTATCTCGGCAGGCTTTGGCGGATTGCCGTACAGCAGAACGCCTATCCTGTATATAGCTGATGCAAGCATTCCTAAAAGATATACAGATATAAGCTGTACAAGAATTGAAAGTATTATCTCAATAAAACTTACATTTACCAGTGCAATTCTTGCAAACATCGCTACGGGTGCTGTAAACGGTATGTATGAGCATACTATCATCAACGTTCCGTTAAGCGAACCTGAACTCATTGACATAATAACTATCATAAATGCTGCAACATAGACAAGCATGATCGGTGAAGTAAGTGTGTTGAGATCTTCGCTTCTTGATGCAAGCGAGGAAAATGCACCTAAAAGGAACGCATATATGAAATATCCGAGAATAAAGAACAGCACCGCATACAATACTATCGGTATCGGGAAATTGATAAATTCAAGTATCTCCTTGGGTATAGAGTTTGAACCTATAGTAGATACCGAACCTACAGCCGTAAGAAGAATAAGACAAAGCTGTGTAAGTCCTGCAAGTCCAGAACCTATGATCTTTCCGAACATAAGATGCGACGGCTTTGCACAGGTTATAAGCATTTCCATAGCTCTTGTATTTTTCTCCGATACAACACTCTGGGACACCATCTGTCCGTACATTACGGTTGCCATATAAAGCATCATTATAAGTATGTATGTTGACCAGTAATTCTTTGTCTGATCAACGCCTGTCGTTATTGTATTTACCGTCATAGGCGTATTGAGTATCTTTCCGGCATCATCTGCGGAAACACCTAACTTTTCAAAGCTTACTGTCCTGAAAAGGTCTGTTACGACTGTGTTCACCATTTCCGAGCTTTTATTCATAAGAGCATTATTTTTTGTGATATAAGTGTACTTGACGGGAGTATCAAGTATTACGCCGAATTCATATTCAGAGCTGTCAACCTTGCTCTTTATATCCTCGACATCCTTATTATCCGTTTTTATATCGCAGTTCGGATAATACTTGCCGAATATTTGCGTTACTGTGTCATTCTCCTCATAAGCATTGTTCATTACCGCTATAACAGGCTTTTTTCCGCCATCTGATTTTTCGTCCTCTTTGGAAGAAGAAATTGAAATTATAATTCCGGGTATGAATGTAGTAAGCAGTATTAGCAGCATGAATATTACCGTTGAGATTATAAACGACTTGCTCTTTACGCATGAAAGATATTCAAATTTAAGCACCTGCAATACATGTTTCATATTCCTGCCTCCGTATATTCAACAAAAATATCATTCAGCGTCGGCTCACAGACTTTAAAGCTGTCAATATCAAACCCGCATTCTGAAAGCTCTGTAATAAGTCTTGACTTGAAGTCTGCATCTTTAAGCTTTATATTCAGTACAGTTTCCTCTTTTTCGTCAATATCCGATGATAATATCATATCCCCCATTTTTGATATTACAAATGAAGATACTTTGTCTGCGTTTCCGGAAATTATCTCTATCTTATCTCTCGGATAGCTTCTTTTTATGTCCTTTATTCTGCCGTCAAGCACTATTTTTCCGGAATTCAGTATGCAGATATTATCACAGAATTCTTCTATGTAGTTCATCTGATGACTGGAAAACAGTACAGTAGTTCCGCCAGATATCA
>JBGVAQ010000195.1:0-3905 GCA_045224775.1 Acutalibacteraceae bacterium
AAATATCGGACTTCGTTTTCAGCTCAGTCTTATCATAGTCCTTTTCAAGACCTGCCACAAGGTTATATGAAACATCTTCCGCAAAGTAACGCTTGTTTGTCTGAGAGTGGATAAGCCCGAATTTCTTGTAAAAATCGTCATAAGCCACATTCAGCTTTGCCTGCAAATCCTTGATAACGCTGTCCGTCTTGTCAAGCTCCATCGCTTCGATCAGCTCACGGGTGAGGTCACGAAGCTCAATAAAAGCCTTGAAACGCTTGTGCTGCGCTGTTCCTTTATCGAAACGGAACTCGCAGGCAGCGTTGTTTTTCTTGAAGAACACCTGATCGTCAGACATAAAAAAGCTGTAATTACGCAGATTGGACGGAATCTGTACCTGAACGCCGTCAGCGGTCTTAGCGTATACATCACGCCCCTTATCGTGGCTGATCTCCGCAGAGAGCTTGCCGACAGCTTCATGGAGTGCCGATTTCAGGTCAAAGCCGTCCTCAGCGACAACCATAGTACCGCTGCCGTAGAGCTTGTTGCCCTCGACCACCGTACCAAGCACCATATCGGGGTGCTGTTCAAAATACTTGTTTATCGGCAGACCGTCAGCCGTTTCTCCGATATGAACCCAATCGGGAATATCGGACATTTCGGCAAGCGACTTGCCTTCGTGCTTCTTCAAAAAGATAATATCCGTGGTAACATCTGTTCCGGCATTATCGTGAAATGCACCATTCTTTCCACCTGGCAAACGGATAGCACCGATGAAATCAGCCTTGTCAGCTAACATCTGCCTTGTAGTCTCATCACGCTTATCAAGTGTGCCTGCCGAGGTAACAAATGCCATGATACCGCCGTCTTTGAGCTTCATAAGAATTAACAATGGGCAGTTTCCAAAAGTGACCTTATTCCGATAAAAATCCAATATAGCACAAAAGAGTATCAATCTCCTAATACAACGGAGACTGATACTCTTTTCTTTTTTCAGATTATTCTATTCTGAAGAAACCTTCAATCAATCAACAAGATAGCTCAAAAAACAAGAAAAGCCGAAGTTAGTGTGACAACCCGACCTCGACTTTTCGCAAAATTATTGATTTAACGAGAAAAGAGCAGTTGACTCCGATTTTATTCAGTTTTCAATATTCGGAATGACGGCACTTTTACGTTACACTGACGGTCATGCGCACTTAGAAAGAAGGCTCATACAGGTACGCTTACGCTCCATATCGGAATGAATGTAGCGGTTAAGCGTGACTTCTACGGAGCTATGCCCTAAAATCTCGGACAGCGTTTTCACATCAAAGCCCAGTTCGACACACCTTGTTGCAAATAAATGGCGCAGGCTGTGATAGTGGAATGACGGCAAATCTGCGTTATGCAGTATTTTAGCGAAGCGGTACTGCATTGTTCTTGGCTCAACAGGCTTTTTCCTGCCGGACACCACATAGACCTCACCGTTATCCTTAAACCGTCTGAGCAGAGGAAGCAGGCAATCAGGGATAGGAATTGTTCGTTTAGAACTTTCGCTTTTCGGCTCAGTGATGATGAGCTTGGTTTGTTTGGATCCTGTTCTGCACTGCACACGCTGAATGGTCTTGCTGACGGTCAAAACACGTTTTTCAAGGTCAATCTCTTTCCATTGCAGAGCGCAGACCTCACCGATACGCAAGCCCATATACATCGAGATTGCAATACCCACGCTCGTAACAGACGGACGCTCGTCCAGATATTTTTCAAGCCTGAGCTGCTGTTTCTTGTTCATAACAGCAATTTCAGGCTTATTCTTTTTGGGGAGAACGATACCGTCAAGTACGTTACGGATTCTATATTCACGGCTTGCATAGCGAAAAACCGACTTGAACAGCACGATAATATCAGACAGATACCGCACCGACAAGCCCTCTTTTATCTTGCGTTCGATAAAAGCATATATATCTTTCGCTTTCAGCAGACAGCACTTTATCTCTCCAAATGCAGGTATAAGGTGCTTTTCGGCTTTCATGACGTAGTTGGCAGCCGTTGACTCCTTTATTCGTGATGCTGTCACATGAAGCCACTCGGTCACAAGCTCTCTGACCGTCATTTCCGTTACAGCGTACTCGTCCTCGCTGTGATCCAGTGCTATCATAGCCTTGTATTCGGCTTCATCACGGCTTTTTCCGTAGAACGAACGGAATACACGTCTGCCGTTCTCATCTTTGCCCATAGATATACGGCACTCCCAGCGTCCGTCCCTGCGTTTATAAGCTGTTTTCTTGCTCATTCATTAAAACCTCCAATTAATCATCGTTCAGTATAAGTAATTATGGAAACAATAAAAAAACAATCCACCTATCTTGACAAGACATACATAATTTGCTATAATAATGATAAGGTATATTAGAAACTGTGTGAGAAACATACGAATCAAGTTTAGCGTATCGTCAATTCAATAATTTTGCGAAATACGAAGCTGTATTTTGCAGTATGTTAATGACTGTTAAGGAGTAATATAATGGATGCAAACCAGAATTTGACAGCGGAAATGATTAAAATAGACCCCTATAATTATACACTATCCGAGATGGTGGATGTAATTGGGGAAACCGAAGCAAAAAAGCTGTTTAAATCTATTTATAAAGGCACATCGAAATTAAGTTATCAAACTATAAAGGTGAAAGATGTTTTTAATGGTGGCGACACAAGAAAATATGCGTTCGAATTATGTGACCATTATTGCATTGAAACTGTTTGTATTCAAAGAAAAACCGGTACTACAGTGTGTGTAAGTACAATGGTAGGATGTCCCGTTGGATGTGTTTTCTGCGAATCTGGGAAAAACGGTTTTATCCGTAACTTAACTCCATCCGAAATTGTTCAGCAGATTGTACTACTTAGAGAAAAAGTCAATCGAATTGTTTTTATGGGGATGGGTGAACCACTGTTCAATTATGATAATCTGGTTAAGGCGATACATATTCTACGTGATAGGGATGGATTGAATTTTCCTACAGATGGAATCACAATTTCAACAGTCGGGCCGCTACAGCAACTTAAAAAAATAAGAGAAGAACATTTGAAAATACAGTTGACTCTCTCGCTTCACGCAACAGATCAGAGAACTCGTGACATTGTCATGCCCCATATGAAAGGACATGATATTAGAAAAGTTGTGGAAACCGTACTTTCTTATTCCGAAAGGCACAACAGAAAAGTCACTATAGCGTATTTGCTTATTCCGGGGTTAAATGATCGTTCAAGCGATGTAAGACAGTTAGGAAAGTGGTTTAGAGGAAAGAATGTGTTGATTAATCTTCTTCAGTATAACGAAACATCGAATAGTCGCATTAAACGTCCAAACAAGCAGCAGTTAGTTGCGTTTAAAACAAGATTGGAGGATGCTGGCTTAGAGGTTAAGCTTAGAGAGTCCCGTGGAAATAGAATCAAAGCAGCTTGTGGACAACTAGTTAGCGAATACAACAGGCAGGGAAAGAAAACAGCAAATCGGACTGTAAATGGAACTGAGAATTCAAACGGAAGCGTGCGAAAATCTTCATTTACAGGAAGAGCAAGTTCGAAGAGACATCCTTTTGCAAAACACAAAAATGTTGGGAAAAAGAGAAAGCATGAGTAAGCTAGAACTTTATAATATATATGCTGGTTATGAAGAGAGCAAGCCTGTTCTTAAAGATATTTCTTTTTTTGTAGAGAAGGGTGAGTTCATAGTCCTTCTAGGAACATCAGGGTGTGGAAAGACCACTATATTGAATCTCATCGCTGGGATGATTCCAATATCAGCTGGAGAATTATACATAGATGGGGTTAAATCAAATGATACTCCACCTCGAAAGCGAAACATAGCCATGGTGTTTCAAAACTATGCATTATACCCTACAATGACGGCATATGAAAATATTGCTTTTCCATTACAAAAT
>JBGVAQ010000196.1:0-7662 GCA_045224775.1 Acutalibacteraceae bacterium
GGCTTTTCAGTGATAATGAGCGTTCATCACTTATCGGACTTGCTCTTCCTCTGTACGACAACATTTACGGAATGTCGCTGAAAGAAAAATTCAATGCCTACGCTGCACTTTCACTTCCGACAGAAAAGCTTTTTGTAAGCCGTTCAGTATCAGGTACGAATGGTGATAATTACGGCCCTTCTGTGATATTCAAGGAGATAAATGCTATCCTCGGGCAGATAAAGATCAGACATCTGAGCGATATTCCGTATGAGGAGCTTTTCTGTACAAAAGAGCAGTCTTTTGAGGAATGTGCATCAAGATGGAATGAATATGATAAGATATCGAATACTCTTAAGAAGTATTTCCGTGAAGATAGTGAATACAGGGAAAAATACCTTGCTGTAAAACGTGCGGCGGATGAAGAAACTTTTGCAATAAATGATAATGCGTATGCAAACAGGCTTTTCAAACATGAATATAAACAGGCGGATAACTCTGAAAATCAGCCGAAACAGCTTGTACTGTCAGCCTCACAGATAGAGAAATATTATAAATGTCCGTTTTCGTTTTTCTGCAATTACGGACTGAAAGCCCGTCCGAGAAAAAAGACAAGTATGGATGCAAGTGTTTTTGGTACGGCTGTGCATAACGTACTTGAAAATATAATACGTGATAAGGGAATAGACGGTCTTAAAAACTGTGGTGATGACGAGCTTGATGAGCTTATAAAAAAATACACTAATAATTTTATCGAGAGCATTGGCGGAAAAGCTGACAGGACAGAACGTTTTCTTGTACAGTTTGAATATATAACGAAAAATCTCAGGATACTTATAAAAAGACTTGTTGAAGAATTTGAACAGTGCAGTTTTGTTCCCGAAAAATTCGAGCTTGGAATAGGCGGAGATAATTCAGACATTCCTGTATATGATCTGGCGCTTGCCGACGGAGAGAAAATATCCGTTGCAGGAAAGGTAGACCGTGTTGATACGTTTGTTCATAACGGAGAAAAATATATAAGAATAATCGACTATAAAACAGGCGCAAAAAAGTTTCTTCTTTCGGATATACTTTACGGACTTAATATACAGATGTTGTTTTATCTTGCGGCGATAAAGTCAAAGGGCGGAAATCTTTTATCTGAGAATGGTATGCCGCTTGTTCCTGCCGGAATACTCTATATGCCTTCAAAAGCAAATATGATGACGGGTACACATTATTCCGATGAGCAAAAGGATGAGGCAGTCAAAGCACAGAAGAGCAAATTCAAGATGAACGGACTTCTGATAAATGATATGGATATACTTAATGCTATGGAAAAGGGCATACAGGGAATTTTCATTCCTGCCAAAAAGAAATCTTCCAAAGGTGATAGTAAACCGGTGCTTTCGGAATCGTCTTCAAGCGTCGTATCACTTGAAGAATACGGAAAAATATTCGAGTATGTGGATAAGAAAATAATGAACATGGCACAGTCGCTGATGGAAGGAAAAATAGAGCGCCGTCCTGTAAAGGGTACAGAGGATGCATGTAAGAACTGTGATTATAAGACGGTATGCGGTTATGAGAAGGGCAAAAGCTCTACAGTTGTCAGAAAATATTCCCCGAAGAATGCACTGGAGCTTATGGGATATAAAGTACCCGAAAAGGAAACGGAGGAGGAAACAAAATGAGCGAAATGAAATTTACTTCGTCACAGCAGGATGCGATAGATGCAAGAGGCGGTTCAATAATAGTTTCAGCAGCGGCAGGTTCGGGAAAAACGAGAGTTCTTGTAGAGAGAGTTATACGTTTGCTTACAGACAAGGATAATCCGATAGATGCAGACAGACTTCTGATAGTAACATTTACCAAAGCAGCGGCAGAGGAAATGAGAGGAAGAATATCATCTGCGATAGATGAGCTTCTTATAAATGAACCGGATAATACTGCACTCAGACGGCAGCAGCTTCTTCTTATGAATGCAGATATCTGTACTATACACAGCTTTTGCAGCCGTATAATAAGGGAAAATTTTTATCTTCTTGATATAGATCAGGATTTCCGCATAGCTTCTGAGGGAGAAAAGCGTATATTAAAAATGAAGATACTTTCGGAGCTTATAGAGGAGAAGTATAAGGAGGGTGACGGACATTTTCTTGCACTCTGCGATGCCCTTTCAACACCATCCTCAGACAGTGAACTTGAAAAAGCACTTCTTGAGGTATATGAGAGCAGTATTTCACACCCGTTCCCGCAGGACTGGCTTGAAAGTTCAGCGGCATTCTATGATCCGGAAGTACCGCTTGACAAAACGCCTTTTTCGGGAATACTTATTGACGCTGCAAGATCAGCAGCGGAATATATACGCTTTCTTCTTGATAATGCCAGTGAGATAGTATATGAATATCTTGATGATTTTCAGACCAAGGCGGCAACATGCGGATATAACAAGCTTATGTATCTTAAAGGTTTTACAGAAAGGTTGGAGCTTGCGTTAAAGGACAATAACAGGGAAAAAATATCAGAGTGTGTAAACAGCTTTGAAAAGCAGGCATACCGTAAGCCGACTGCAAAGAACCATCAGGTCAGCGATGAAGTTTGCGACAGGCTCAAGGCTTACTTTGACGCTATAGACGATACTGTAAATAAAAAGCTGTGCTCATATTTTGAAATAACTGATGAAGAATTCAGATCTTCAAATGAAGTGCTTTATCCGGCTGTTGTTGGCATATGTGAGATACTGGGAGAATTTGACAAAAGATATCTTGATGCAAAAAAGGAGAGAGGTGTACTTGACTTTTCCGACCTTGAACATTTTCTCATAAAGCTGCTTGTAAAAAGAACTGAAAACGGTATTGAAAAGACAGATTTTGCAAAAAGTATGTCTGAAAGATATGACGGGATAATGGTTGACGAATATCAGGACACAAACGATATACAGGAATGTATATTCCGTGCATTGTCAAAAGATGAAAAGAATCTTTTTGTCGTAGGTGATATAAAGCAGAGTATATACCGTTTCCGTGAAGCAGTTCCCGAAATATTCAAGCAGCGCAGAAAAAAATCAATGCTTTATGATAAGGAAAATCCTGAATTTCCTGCAAAAATAATACTTGATAAGAATTTCAGAAGCCGTGAAGGTATAATAGACAGCGTTAATTTTGTGTTCAGTACGATAATGTCGGAGAGCGTGGGAGATGTAGAGTATAACGATGATGAAAAGCTGACAGTCGGAGCGTCATATCCCGAAACAAGCGAAGCCGAAACAGAGATACACATACTTGACACTACACCAAAACGCAGCGAAGATATAAAAGACGATGCAGAGGACAGCGAAGACGAAGAGGAAGCAAAGCAGACCGAAAAGGAAGCTATGTATATTGCGGGACTCATCCGCAGGATGGTAGACGAGAAAAAGCAGATAACTGATTCAGGAAAGCAAAGAGATGTAAGCTATGGCGATTTTGCCATACTTATGAGATATCTTTCAAGTAACGGAAGGATATATGCGGATATACTGAACAGTCTGGGAATACCTGCATATATAGACAGCTCATATAGTCTTTTTGACTGTTACGAAGTAAATATTGCTTTGTCAATGCTGAAAATAACAGACAATCCGCTTCAGGATATACCGATGCTTTCGGTACTTCTTTCACCTGTTATCGGATTTACTCCCGATGACCTTGCAAAGCTGAGAGTTGACTATACAAGAAAAAGACTGTATCACAGTATAATATCCTGTGCCGATGATAAAAATGCCGAAGGTACAGCACTTAATAAAAAGTGCAGGGATTTCCTGACGCTTTTTATGGATCTTCGTAAATATTCCGCAACAATGAATGTCAGCAGCGTCCTTGAATACTTCTTTGAAAAAACGGGTTTTAAAGCTGTATTCAGTGCTATGGATAACGGCGATATAAGGATAAGGAACATTAAAAAGCTTACAGGCTTTATAAGTGATTATGAAAGCGGTGGAAGAAGAAGCCTTACAGAGTTTGTGCGCTATGCAGCATTCCTTGAAGAAAATGGTACGGATATAAGTGTACAGGATGCATCACCTGTTGATTCGGTAAGAATAATGACGATACATCATTCAAAGGGACTTGAATTTCCTGTATGCATACTTGCAGGACTTAGCGCAAAGGGAAATACGTCAAAGGATATGATACCGTGTCATAATGTATTAGGACTTGGATTAAAGAGAACAGACGCAAGAAATATGATAAGGTTCAATACACTTCAGAGCAGGGCGGTAGAATACTGTAAATCAAGGGAAGAACAGAGCGAAGAAATGCGTGTGCTTTATGTTGCAATGACAAGAGCAAAGGAAAAACTTATTGCTGTTATAAGTATGTCATCAAGGAAGAAAGTGCCTGATATAAATTCCGATATATGTGCGATAGTACAGAATGTAGATGTTTCAGACGGTGCAATATCACACTACAGCGTTGAAAATCAGCATAACTTCAAAGAATGGCTGCTTTCGTGTGCATTTGTGCATCCCGATATGTCGGAACTGAGAAATGATATAGATATGGATGTACAAGTATTGCCGACACGTTCTCGATGGAAATATGTAAGAGCGGTATCTTCTCCAAGTGTGAAAAATGAGAAAGAAAAGCTTGATGAAACACTTACGGATGATGATATATTAAAGCTTATCAAAGAACGCTGTAATGAAAAGTATAATTCTGAGCAAAGAACAGAGATACCATCGAAGGTATCTGCTTCTGCGGTAGCACACAGCAAAAGCGGATATTATCCCATAGGTGTAATACCGCCGTCATTTATGAGGGAGGAAGGACTTACAGGAGCTGCAAAGGGTACGGCAATGCATAATTTCCTGCAATATGCCGATTTTAACAAACTTTTGAGCGAGCCTGAAAATGAAATAAGGAATGTTCGTGATGCAGGATATATAACCGATGAACAAGCATCAGCAATAAGCGTTGACGATGTATCCTTATTCACAAAGAGCAATATTTTTTCACGCATTATTAAAGCAGATAAAGTACTGAGAGAATATCAGTTTGCGGTGTATATAAATGCAAGTGATGTAAGCGAGGAATACACCTGTGATGATAAAGTTGTATTACAGGGTGCAATGGACTGTATTATATTCGAACCTGACGGTATTACGATACTTGATTACAAGACGGATAAAGAGCAGAATATAAAAGTACTCGGCAAACGATATGAAAAGCAGCTTGTACTTTACAAAAAGGCTGCGGAACAGCTTTTTGAGATTCCTGTAAAAAGCTGTGTTATATATTCGCTTACGTTAGGTGAAGAAACAGAGATAGAAGAATAAACAAAACCTCCCGTGCATAGATTAATACTAAAATGCACGGGAGGTTTAATATATGGAGATAATATCCGCAGCCGCACTCGGAACATCACTTGCGGCTGATGCAATGGCTGCTTCTTTTGCAAGGGGCACAAAAAGCAGCGGCAGTTCAAAGAGCGGTGCGATAGAAACGGCATTCTGCTTCGGTGCTTTTCAGATGTTCATGCCGCTTTTAGGCTGGAGTATAGGTAAAGTAGGAAGAGGAATGTTTTCAGGCTTTGACCATATAATAGCATTTGCGATACTTTTATTTTTAGGTATAAAGATGATAGCAGATTCAGGCCGTGACAGGACAGTATCTTCATCAGGCGGAAGAAAGGAACTTTTTCTCCTTGCATTCGCTACAAGTATAGATGCGCTTGCTTCGGGTATAGCACTGCCTGTTTCAGTTGGGGCTGTCAAGCCTTCTGATATGTTTGCTGCCATAGGGATAATAGGTGCAGTTACGTTTGTTTTATCGCTTATGGGATATATTTTAGGCAGCAGACTGAGAAACGGCAAGGTGCGCTATGCAGGTTGTATAGGCGGTATAATGCTTATAATAATAGCTGTTAAGACATTGCTTGCGGGGTAACATAGATAGTTGTCTGGTCTGTATATATAACCATGCCGGGCTTTGCGCCGTTTGGTTTGCTGACATATTTTATCTTTGTATAGTCAACAGGTACTTTTCCGGCATCTCTTGCCTTGCTGTGAGCGGCTGCAAGAGATGCTGCATAGGTAATTGTTTCATCATCAACAGGCATATTGTTCGTTATGATAACGGTATGTGAACCAGGGATATTCCTTGCGTGGAACCATAAGTCATTTTTAGCTGCCTGTTTAAGAGTGAGTCTATCGTTCTGCTTATTGTTTCTGCCGACAAGTATTTTAAATCCGGTTTTTGAAACAAATTCAAGCGGCGGAAGTGCAGCTTCCGGTTTCTGTTTTTTGGATGCAGAATGTATATATCCCTGTTCTGTAAGCTCCTGACGTATCTCGTTAAGCTCCCTTACACTTTCCGCTCTTGAAAGACTGTCAAGCACTGATGAAATATAATTGAGTTCTTCTTCTGCCTGTGATATCTGTACTTTAAGCACCTGTTCCGCAGTTTTTGCTTTCTGATATCCCTTGTAGTATTTCTGCGAATTTGCGGCAGGGGAGAGTGCCGGATCAAGCTTTATTGTTATTTCAGATAAATTTTCATCATAGAAATTCTCTGCTGTAAAGCTTGCCATACCTTTTTGTATCCTGTAAAGATTAGCCTGTATTATATCACCGCATATTCTGAGCTGTTCTCTGTCTGCACAGGCGGAAAGCTCATCATTCTGGATGTATATTTTTCTGATTAGCCTTGCTGCTATATTGTTCAGAAGCTTGTTAAGATCATTTGAACGCTGCTTTACTGTTTCGATAGCATCACGGCGTGAATAATATCTGTCAAGAAGTTCGCAGAATGAGGAACATTCCTTGAAGGCTCTGCCGCTGCCGTACTGCTCGATGTAGCCGAATGTGAAGTCAACAGGCTTTTTGTTTTCATCATATATGATATAGGGTTCACCCGATATATCCCTTACGGAGTTTATCAGACGTTTAAGGAAAAATCTCAGACGTGATACAGACTCCTCGTCAAGCTCTTTTGAATATACATTCCGTCCGTGACCTGTAAGATGTTCAAGCTCACGGCAGATTATAGGTGAGATACCCTGTAAAACATTTAAAAGAGCTTTTGAGAGAGACATATTTTTATTGAGTGATGTGACAGCCGAAATTATATCATCAGCGTCATTATCAAGAATACAGAGTTTTTTCTGTTGAGGAGGGATAGTGTATTTTATTCCGGGAAGTATAAGTCTGCGTGATGACATTGACAGGTCAACACGCTTTACCGCATCAATTATAGTTCCGTCACCGTCAATGAAAACGATATTGCTGTACTGTCCCATTATCTCTACAGCAAGAGTCATCATTACCGTATCACCAAGCTCATTTTTGCCCTCAAATTCAAGCATAAGAAGTCTTTCAAGTGCAGGCTGGGATATACTTCTGAGTCTTGCGCCGGAAAGACGTTTTCTCAGCAGCATACAAAGCATAGGGGGAACTTTTGGATTTTCGGGACTTTCCGCTGTGATATTTATTCTTGGACTGTTCGCCCTTGCAGATATAAGAAGTTTCTTTGTTCTTTCGGGTGAGCGCATAGATATAACAAGAGCGTCCTTTGACGGCTGGTATATCTTATCTACCTTGCTGTTTATTAAATTTTCTTCAAGTTCTTTTTTGAGATGTCTTAAAAATGCTCCGTCAAGTGCCATGATTTCCTCCGGAATTTTTAATTTTTATGCGAGATATAATACGCCGTCAGAGTCCGA
>JBGVAQ010000197.1:0-2926 GCA_045224775.1 Acutalibacteraceae bacterium
TAAGGAGGAAATTCCATGAAAACAGGTCTTACGAAAAAGCAGAAGGTCACGGAGCTTTATTTCAACGCAAAAGATCCCCTGGCGGAAGTTTACACCCACGATACGAAGCTGAAACGGCGGCTGACAGAGTACGCAGCCAAATTCCCGGAACTGTGCCAGCTATCCGAGGATGACGAGCAAGGTGGTCTGCGGTTCGATATCGCCAAAGAACGGATCAGCATCCGTCTAACAGCACCGTACAGTGAGGAACGAAGAAGCAACGCCCGAAAATGGGCAAAAGAAAACGGCCTGCGGGGTAAATGCGATGGAAAGAAACGAAAGGAAGCGGAAACCGGGAACGATGCGGGAGAAACCCTTAGGAACTAAGGGCGCACTTCTATACATGATCTGCCGCCATGTAGTGCGTCCTGCTGAGCTGCCCCGGTCACAATATCCGAATGTTGAACCGGGATGCGTCACTTGCGTTCCGTACAAGGGTCTGCAACCCTTGCGATGCTTCGCATCTATCCTTGCCCAAATAGGGAACAAACACGGTTCTGACGAACCATATTTGTCCCCTATTTCTATTTTCAAAACAACAATCAGAGGAGGATAATTTTTATGTATCAATCTAGCCCGGAACTTATAAAGCTCCAAAAAGAACAAGCCACCGTGGAGCAACGACTGAAACAGCTTCAGCACAATCAGCAGCGGCTGGAAAACCGCAAATCTTATTACGAAAAAGCTAACCGGAAGAAACGCACCCACCGTCTTTGTACCATCGCCGGAACCATGGAGAGTATTGCACCGGAAATTAAAGAACTGACCTTGCCGGAGGTCACCAATCTTCTGGAATCCATTATGGATCTGCCCGATGTGCAGAGAGTGATTCACAATGCGGTGCTGCTGCACCGGGAAAAGGAGGAACCGCCTATTGGCACTGTTTCATCTGAACGTTACGCAGATTAAGCGCAGCAAAGGACAGTCTGCCATCGCTGCCGCAGCTTACCGTGCCGGAGAGAAGCTTTACAGTGAATATTACAGTGAAACCTCCGACTACACCAACAAGGGCGGCGTGATCTGCTCTGAAATTCTTCTCCCCGACCACGCACCCAAAAAATATGCCGACCGACAGACACTCTGGAATGCGGTAGAAAAAGTCGAGCGGGGAAAGAATTCCCAGCTTGCATATAGCTTTGATATTGCCTTGCAAAATGAGTTCTCCCTGGACGAGAACATCGCCCTTGCAAGGCAGTTTTTATTGGAGCATTTTGTGAGCCGGGGGATGGTAGTGGACTTCGCTATCCATGTTCCGGACACAGAACCCGGTGGAATTTCCAATCCGCACTTCCATGTTATGGCCCCGATCCGTCCTATTGAGCCAAACGGCAAATGGGGCATGAAACAGCGCCGGGTTTATGAACTGGATGAGGAAGGAAACAGGCTCTTGGATGCAGATGGAAATTACATTTTCAACGCAGTCCCAACCACCGACTGGGGCTGTCCGGAAACCCTGGAATACTGGCGGGAGCAATGGGCAGCTTTGTGCAATGCCAAGTTTGAGGAAAAGGGATTACCGGAACGAATTGACCACCGCAGCTATGAAAGACAGGGGGTGGATATTCTCCCTACCATCCATGAAGGTCCTTCTGTCCGTCAGATGGAAGCCAAGGGCATCCGCACCGATAAGGGTGAGTTCAACCGCTGGATCAAGGCTACCAACTCTCTTATTCAAAGCGTCCGGAAGAAGATTGCTGCTTTGCTGGACTGGTTGAAGGAAACCAAGGCTGAATTAGCAAAACCGCAGACACTAGATTTGTTTTCTCTGCTCCAAGCCTATTTCAATCAGCGCAATGCCGGAGCCTATTCCCAGCGGGCAAGGGTGAACAATCTGAAAGAGTACAGCGAATTGTGCCAATATCTGCTTGACCACGGCATCACAGACATTACCACTCTGGAAGCTCGTGTCAGCGACCTTCGTGCCACCACAGACAGCTTAAAAAAGAAATTGGATACACAGACTGCGCAGATGAAAACATTGCGAAAGATTCCGGAATACTTTGACGATTACAAGCGGCTGAAGCCCGTGTTCGACGGCTTACAGAAAATCAAATTCACCAAAGCCAGAGAGAAGTACAAGGCAGAACACGCCCATGATCTGAAACGCTTCTATGAAGCCCGTCGGATTATTTCTCAAAAATTTCCGGACGGCAAATACAACCGTAAAGCATTGGAAACAGAGTACGCAGAATTGGAACGGCAGCACGATACAACCTATGCTGAGTTCAAAGCAATCCGGGCAGAATCTCAGACTCTTTGGAAAATCAAGTCCCATATCGATACCGCTCGGAAGAACGATCCTGTGCAAGTTGCATCTCCCCCGCAAAAACAGGAGCAGGAAATCTGATCCTGCTCCACCACTAAAATGAAAGGATAATTTTTATGAACAATAATAACCGTAATTACAGAATCGATCCCGAACGAGGGATCGTTGTTCCCAACTACTGTGCGGCGCAGCTTCCCAAAATCACAGTAGAAATCAAGTCCGGCAGAACCACCTATCGATTCACCGGACGCTATGACGGGGATCGCAGTCTGTCCGGAAAATTACTTGACCGGATGGCAAGCGATAATCAGGAAGAGAATTAAGAAAAGGGGTGAAATGTTCTCAAATGGATGCTATAATAAACGTAAGCAATCCTGTATTGGCAGACTGCCCGCCGATTAAGGAGGAACAAAGTATGAATAGGCAGTCTGGCAAAATTACCGCAATCTATTGCCGCTTGAGTCGTGATGACGAGCAGGCGGGAGAGAGCAACAGCATTGTCAATCAAAAGGCGATTCTCAAGAAATACGCAAAAGAACAGGGATTCCGAAACATCCAGGTTTTCGTGGATGACGGTTTTTCCGGTGCCAACTTCAACCGCCGGGAATGGCAGGGGTTGAT
>JBGVAQ010000198.1:0-4893 GCA_045224775.1 Acutalibacteraceae bacterium
GCACCATAACCATTGCTGCTTGCATCCAGTGAACCGCTTCCGTAAATGGTAAGTGTTTTATTTTCCGGAACGTAAATGCCCGGATAAGCCTCATATCCGTTCTTTACCTTATTAATGCCTTCAAGAACGATCGTACCGTCACCCTCAAGCGTAATGCCTGCCCATTGGTGGGATTCATCATTCAGTATTGCCGTAATGTCACAGCCTTTGAGCGTTACTGTCGCACCGTCGGCAACGGTGATATGCGTGTCGGCATTGCCCTTGCCTGTAAGTACATCGCCGTCCTGTGCCTGATAGACGCCCGTCAGCTTTGAGATATTAACACGGTTTCCTGAGAATACTTCAAACGTCAGAACATCCGTATAATTTCCCGAATACTGCGGCTCAGAGATCAGGTCAAAGCTAAGGGTCTGCTTGTAGTCATCAAGTGTCTTGTCAGGGTCGTATTTAAAGCTCGCCACAACGTCGTCCTTGCCTGCCTTGCCGCCGACACCCGACAGCGTGTAGCTCAGGGACTCGTCACCGCATTTCATTTGAAGCGTTTTGCCGTCGCCGCCCGAAAAGCCGTTTGCCGCACTGCTCAGTGCAACACGGACAGACTGATTATATGCAAGCTTTGGCTTTTCCGAATCCGTCAGTCCTGTCAGCTTTATCTCGGCAGTCCGGGTGCTGTCAAGGGAAATGCCCGAGGGGATAACTACGGCATAGCTTGGGGCTATTTCATAGCTTACGCTTGCCGTGCCGGAGCTGCCGGTAGTGTCCTGCGTGATGCTTTCGGCAAAAGCCGTTGTCGAAGTCAGACCGAGCAGCGCAAGCACAGACAGAACCGAAATTATCTTTTTCATTCGGCTCACTCCTCAGAATTACTCGACCGAAATATTGAATGTCATTGTATCGGAATAATTGCCCGAATACTGCAAAGCAGAGGTCGTTTCAAAAACGAGGTCAACTTTGCCGTCTGCCGTAAATTCGGCTGCTGTTTCGCCGTCTGCCACATCCGTACCGTCGGCGGTCATCTTATAGGAGAGAGCTGCTGTACCGGCTGACAGCTCAAAATCACTGTTCACGGTGACTTTTATTTTCTGACCGTTGGGAATCCTTACATCAGATGCCGAAATGGTATCGCTGCCGGAATATACTCCGGAGCCTGCTGTTGTTTCCTTAAGATTGACTGACGCAGGGATCGTTACAGTGTACATCGAATCAAGATTCAATGTGACGGTGGTATTTACGGGTGTATTGACATTGCCCGGATTTACCTACGTTGCCGAAACGCTCATAGATGCTGCCGCAGCGATAAGAGCCGCTGCCGATAAAACTGATACTAACTTTTTCATAGTGATTTCCTCCAATTTTTTGATTTTTATTTTTGAATTACGTTTGCGCCTGATTCAATGGTCACCGTGCCGCAGGTGCTGTTGTAGCCTGCACCGATAGAGCTTTGAGCACGGTCGCCCTTTGTGGCTTCGACCTTAGTGACGGTGTTTTTGATGGTGATGCTCGTGCAGGTGCTGCTAGAATATCCGCTGCCGATGCCGGCACCTCTTTTTCCGCCGGTAGCTGTTACTGTTCCGCCGTTTATGGTGATGCTTCCGCAGGATCTGTGATAGCCGCTGCCGATGCCTGCTCCATCCATTTTGCTGCTGGCTCTTACAGTGCCGCCGTTTATGGTGATGTTTCCGCAGGAACTATTACCATGTCCGCTGCCGATGCCGGCACCGTAATCGCCACCTGTGGCTGTCACTGTTCCGCCTGATATAGTGATACTTTGGCATGTACTTTCATAATATCCGCTGCCGATGCCTGAACCGCACTCGCCGCCTGTGGCTGTCACAGTACCGCCGACTATGTTAATGTTGCCGCAGTTTAATCCAAATCCTCCGCCGATACCTGCACCATTGGCTTTACTGCCTGCGTCCAATGAACCGCTGCCATTGATCGTCAGCGTCTTGTTTTCGGGAACATAAATGCCGGGAAAATTCTGATATCCGCCCTTGACCTTATTTGTACCTTCAAGCAGGATAGTACCGTCACCTTCAAGCGTAATGCCTGCCCATTTGTGGGAGTTATCATTCGGTATATCCGTAATATCACAGTTTATGAAGGTCACGTTCGCACCGTCTGCCACTGTGATATGGGTGTCGGCATTGCCCTTGCCTGTGAGTATGTCACAATCCTGTGCCTGAAAGGCACCGTTCAGCTTGGAAATGTCAATAATCCTTCCGATCCCTACCTTGACTTTACACTGTGCTGTTCTGCCGTTGGAATCCGTGGCGGTGATGACTGTCTCGCTGACCGTATTGCTGTCTGACTTTGCCTGTACAGTGCCGTCAGAGGATACGACGGCAACGCTTTCATTACTGCTGCTCCATGTGACGTTACTGCCTGCATTATGCGAACCGACCACTGCCGTAAGGCGCACACTTTCGCCCTTGTTCAAAAACAATGACGGCTTATCAATGGTGATAGAAGGGTCGTCCTCTACCGATAGCGCAAATGTGACAGTACCGCTGTAGGTGCCTGCATATTTTGTCGCCTTTACCGCCGCATCAGACGGTTTGTTGAAGGTCAGATTAGCCTTCTTTTCGGTGTCGGCATCATCCGGACTGCCAAAGGCTACAAGGTCACCGCTTGCAAGCGTAAAGGTCTTGCTGTTATTGGGATACTTTGCGCTTATAGTGTAGGCTAATTTGTCGTCCGCCTGAGTGAGCGTGAACTTACCCTCACTGTTGCCCTGTATCCTTACGCAGACATACTTGTCGGTGCCGAGATTTACGCCCTCGTCAACGCTGACGGATGCCGTCTGCCCCAAGGAAACAGCCGCAGGGATAGTTACCGTGTACATCGGCTGAACCGCCTTAAAGGTAAATATCCTTGAAGATACCGTGGATGCTACAATGTCCGTATTCCAGGAAGTATCAATATCACTTCCGATAAGTGCGACAAGATAATCCACCTCCTTGCCCGAGGCATCCGCAGGGAGCTGAAATTCGACCTGCTTTTCCCAGTAGTTATTGCCGCTTTCAAGGAATGCTTTGTTTTCTTCGTCCGTGATCCCAAAGGAAAACTTTCCGTCGCCTGCATCATCGGGAACGCTTGAGGCTGATATTGAAAAATTGGTTTCCCTATAAGAAGAAAGAGAAGTCTTTTTCTCATCACTGTAGGCATAATAGATATCTATGCGGTCAAGATGAGCGCCGTAAATAAAATCATAAAGGTTGATATTGCTCAAAGTCACTGTTGCAGTCGCCTTCAGATCGGAATTGACCCGGACAAAAAGCTCTATGTCGTTCGGCGTGATGGAACAAGCCGACAGCCCGACTACACAGAAAAGCATAAACACAAGTATCAGCCATTTTGCTTTCTTCACTTTTTCACCTCCTTTCACCGTGAAACAGATTGCTTACCTTGCGATAAGAACGGTCTCAACGTTCGCACCGTTAAGGGGCGTTTTGCCGTCAAGAGACAGCGTGGTGATCTTTATCACCGCCGGATGCTCCCCTTCTGGCAGAGGCTTTGTCAGCTTCACAGCCGAAATGGATTTGCCCGGCTCGACATACTTCGATTCATAGATGGTTTCGTCTGTATCTTTCAGAACGATCTCAAATTTGAAGTAGCAGGGGTTGCCCTCCGGATTCAGCAAAGCCATTGTGACATTTTTGGTGTTCGCTGCGACCGTTATGGACGGATAGCCGGGTATCTTGATGCCCTGCGGAACACCGCCCTTATCCTCCGGCTTGGAGCCTTCCCAGGTGCCTGCATTGGGGTCAAGATCAACGCTTGTATCTGACTGCGATACCTGTGATTGCTGTGTGGGCTTGTCCTCCTTACTGCCGAACCAATTGTTCCAGTTCATGCCGACAAGGATGCCGCCGACTAACAGCAGCACCACAACAACGGCAGCAATAACAATATGCTGTTTCTTCAGCACAATGCCGCCGCTGTTGTTTGTGTTCTTGTTTTCTTCCATATTATCCCCTCCCAACAAGCTGTATAGATCTATTATACACCTGAATTGGCTGATTTTACCTAATCTTGCATAATTGTAAGAAACTTTTTTATATTTCCTCTAAAGCATATTCCTCCCCCCTGTGAAGTATCACACGCAGACCGGTATTGGCATCATCTAACTTTTTATTCAGTCTTGAAACGGTAGTGTAGACTGCATTGAGGTTATTTGCCGGTTCGGTACTCCATATTTCACGGTAGATTTCCTCCTTGCTCAGCAAACGGTCTGCATTCTTGATGAGTGACAGCAGCAGTAAAAATTCCTTCTGCGTCAGAAGCAGATCCTTCTTTCCCCATGATGCGATCATCGACACAGTATCAAGACGCAGACTGCCGTATGAAACAAACCGTATGCTGCGTTTTGAGGAGCGCAGCCTTGCTTCGATACGTGCCAGCAGCACTCCGATGTCATAGGGCTTCGGCAGATAATCGTCTCCTCCGGCTCGCAGACCGTCTATGATCTGTTCATTCTCTCCCAATGCTGACAGAAACAGTATCGGTATGTCATACTGTTCCTTGATACGGCGGCAAAGCGAAAGTCCGTCGTTGTCGGGAAGCATGATATCCAGAACGATCAGATCAACATCATTTTTGGAAAGCTGTTCCATACAGGCACTGCCGCTGACAGCCTCTAACACAGTATAATCCTCAATCATCAGCGCTTCACGGTTTATCTCCATAATGTGGGGGTTATCCTCTACAAGCAGAATTGTAAAACTCATTTTTTCTCCTCCTTCGGAATGGTAAAACAGAAGCTGGACCCCTCCGGTCCTGTAGAACGCAGAGAAAGCGTTCCGCCGCAGGGCAACCGCATGAAAGAATCATGAAAACATGTTAAAAATGACGGAGGCTAAAAAGTCATCATCAAAAGAACATTTGAAACGT
>JBGVAQ010000199.1:0-4689 GCA_045224775.1 Acutalibacteraceae bacterium
GCCGTTGCTTGTTTCGTTTGAACTGGACGAGTTCAGCAATATCGGCAAGATTCCCGATTTTACGGAAATTCTTGCCGTTGTCCGAAAATACAATATCCGTATGTGTATTGTTCTGCAAGGCTTGTCACAGATAAAAGCCATCTATGACAAGAAAATGGAGAATATTTTGACGAACTGTTCTGTTATCACTTATCTCGGTACGATTGACGAAGAGTCGAATAAATTCATATCCGATAAAGTAGGCAAAACGACCGTTCAGGTAACATCAAAATCACACAACTTCGGCACTCAGGGCGGCGGTTCGGAAAGTGAAAGTTATATTGAAAGACCTTTGCTCAAGCCCGAAGAAATTGACATTGCGTTAATGCCAAAGCCGTCAAACAATCATATCGGTTCATGTATTGTAAAGGTAAAGGGACTTCCTGCATTTTTCCTGACAAAATACGATCTTTCAAAGCACAAGTATTTTAATGAGATAGGCAGTTACAAAGGAGAAAACCAAAAGAACAATGCCAACATCTACACTGATTATGAAGAACTGCGGCAGAAACACATAGAAGCATATACGTCAGAGAAAAAGGACGAAACACAGGTTTCAGATGCTTTGGAGAAACTGCCGAAAACCGGTGTATCTACCGATGAGCAGAAACAGCAAGATTTAGCTGCCTATTATAAGTCTGTATTTGATGAAACGAACAGCGAATTAGTATCTTTCAATGTTCCGAAAATAAATGATAACAGTTTGAATTTTGATGATGCAGAGGAGGATGATTGGGATGGATGAAGAATTGAGGGAATTGGAACAGACAGGACAAAGAGCTGTATCTGCCGTAAGCAAGAGCATGAATTACATTGAGGAAACACTTCAGCCTTTGCTGAATGCGTCCGGTAAAATATTAGGTTTCGCCGGTAAACAAGTCAAAAAAGCAAATGATATTGAAAAAGAACGTCAAAGGGACAAAAGAGCCGCAAAAGGTTCCGGTCAGGAAAAAGTATCGGATAAATTAAAAAGCTCGTCAAATCATTTGGAAAACTTTAATTTTACCGGCAGGCAGACAGACCTTTGCTATTTTGTAAATACAGACAGAATGCCGTTGTCAGCCATCGACAATATTCCTGATCCGGATCTGAGAGATCAGGTCATAGAAACATTTAACAAACTGTGTTCCAAAAAGAAAGGCTGTGTAAAAATCGAGGGCGATGAGCTTGTCATAACCGACAAGGGAAAGAAAACGCTCAATAACGATGTTTTCAGGAAACAGGCTTTGGACGATCAGTTAGAAGCATACGGAAAACAGTTTGAAAAGATGTTCGGTCAGGCACCGGCAGGACACCGACAGATGTGTGTTGCACTGACCGGTGACGGTGTACATGACTATGCTTTTTTTATGCAAAGCGATAACCTGAATCTTAATCAGATACTTGCCAATCCCAACGGTAATTTGAGGGATAAAATCGTGGCAAATGTCAAGCTGTGGCAGCAAAACGGCTTGGTGGATATAAGAGACGGCATGGCTAAAATTACCGATAAAGGTAAGGAACTGCTGACAAGCTATGCAGAAGCTTTCAAAAAAATTGGTCATGATATGACAGAAAAGGCTGTTGACGAAATCAGGCATACTTCCGATAAAGTCATTGTAACAACAAAAACAGCCGTCCAAAAAGCAGCCGAAAAGGCAGCAGAAGCCACTAAAACAGCAGTCAAAACTGCCGCAAGAGCATTCAAGTTTGCAAAGCCCTGAAAGGAGGTGGTCAGCAATAATACTATGGGGGTGATTTATCAGCTTATTCTTTTGTACGTCCGTAAACAAACTTTAATCAAAAATACATAAATAAAAGGAGTTTTTAATCATGGCAGTAAAAATCATTGAAACCAAAACAGGTGAAGTTACCAAAACAAGCAGACAGGTCAAGCATGAAAGAACTATCCGCAAAATGCAGAAATATCTCAGCGTTTTCGCAGCTGTAATGTTGGTGCTGATGGTATCGGCTGTTACCGTATTCGCTACAGAGGGCGGCACTACTCCTGCAACACCGGCAACAAATTCTACTCCGGCAGGTGTCGATACAACAACAATGTCACAGTTCGGCACTATCATCTGGTGGATAGTCCGTATCGTTATCCTTGCAATCGGCGGTGTTCCGGGAATTATCAAGGTCGTACAGGGTATTTCAGATGAAGATAATCGTGGTCGTAATGCCGGTATTGTTACGCTTATCGCTACGGGTGCAGGCTTTGGTGCGACATTCGCTTTGCAGCAGATCATCAACTTCTAATTCTCCAACAAGTAAACGGTCGGTTTGTCCGACCGTTTACCATTTCAGAAAGGAATGATAGCACATGAAAATCAGTCGTATCAGATTGCTGATACCGTTATTCCTTTTCTTCGGTGTTCTTTTTTTCTGTTCTTTGAATGTTTATGCTGCACCGACAGCACCGGACAGCATAACAATAACCACCGCACTTAATGGCAGTAATGTAACACAGGCTGCAAAAGGTTCTTCTATTACCATAAAAGCACAGGCTCACGGCGGCAGCGGAGGAGACGGAAGAAGATATGAATACAGTTTTTCTTATAAAGCACCATCTGGCGGCTCATATTCTACTCTCAGAAACTTTAGCCAGACTGCTTCTGTTGATTTTACATTATCGGAATCAGGCACATATATTTTCAGAGTTTTGGGACGAGTTGCTGACAACAGCGGAAACAGTCAGACAATTACAGCAGATACCAATTTCAAGTCGGTCGGAGTTAGCAACACATCAACTATATCATCATCAGCTATAAATGTCGGAGAAAGTGTTACTATCAACGCTTCTGCAACCGGCGGCAGTCAATATGAGTATTATTACAGTTTAAGCAATGACGGCGGCAGTACTTATGCTGTTATTCAGCCTTCAAGCAGTTCGGCACAATATGTTCCTGCGGCTTCGTGTACTTACAAACCGTCATCAGCAAGTAATTTTCTGCTTCGTGTCATTGCCCGTGAAAAAAGTACAGGTGCGACAGATCAGAAAATATTCAATGTTACCGCTTCAAATGCAAAGCTCCTAAATCTATGTGATGTATCTAAGACCGAAGTTGAAATCACCGGTAAAAATCAAAGTATATCGCTTATATTCAAAGCCGATAAAGGTACTGCACCTTATAAATACAGGTGTTCTTATACTATTGACGGAGGTTCAAAAAACTATTGTGTCGGTGATGCTTCAAATTTCGTAAATGTTGCTTCAAATAAACCGTTCGCTCTTGACAAAACAGGCACATATCTTTTTACTTTTGAAGTTCAGGACAGCAGTGGCTCAACTAACATATCAGAGATAAAAAAGACGGTTACTGTTTCGGCTAATCTTGTCAATACAACTACTATTTCATCAAATAAGGTATCCAATCGTGGTGAAGTAGGCATAAATCTGTCTGCAACAGGCGGTACAGGTGATTACGAATATAAGGTCGTTTTCAAAATCGAAGGCAATGAGAAAGTCAGCAGAGATTTCAAAGCTGATAATACTACGGACAGTTGGTCGATCGCTAATATCATAAAAGCCTATGATCTTGGTGAGGACTATACCGGAGGAATTACTTTTATAACTTATGTCAGGGACAAAAATCTCAGGATCGAAACCAAAAAGGAATTTGACATAGCAATAACAGAAGCAAGTGCGGCGGAAGTTACAAGACAAGACCTTAACAGTCTTGTTTTGATGGTAAGAGAATGGGAAATGTCGCTGAACCAATCTCAGAGAGATAATCTTAACGAACATCAAAAGCAGTATATAGCCGCAAGGGACAACGCCTACAGTGCTGTTACAAGCACCACTGTTCAGAATTACGAGAAGTATTATTTTGATTTGTACGAAAAATGGACAGCAATAAAAAATGATGCTCTCGGCGATGAATTCTGGATGACTGATGAAGTTAATAATGCTGTTGCATTTGAAGGCAGTGTTCTGAAAAGCGTTGAAGGATGGTTCACATCTTTTTCGGGAACGAATGTTTCTTCAAGCACATTCAATTTCAACATAGAAGCTTTTGTTGACCAATTCTCGCAGATATTTGTTATATTCGCCTCTGCACTGTTGGTTCTGCTGTTTGGTGTAAATGTCATTAAAACAGCCATAGAATATCAGCTTTTTACTTTAAGAGGTGCGGTGACATTGTTCGCCCGTCTTATATTGGCTGAGATATGGATACAGCTTTCAACAAAGATATGTATAATGATAATCAAGATATTCAACGAACTGATGGCAAGTATCATTGCCGCAATAAATACGTCAGGTCTTTTGAGCCTTGCCGATATAAAATTCAAACCTGACAGGTCGGGTGTCTGGCTCGTTGGAGATATTATAGACTTCTTCAAAAATCTTTGTCCGTTTCTTTTGGTCATGCTTTTGGTTTGTATCGTATTGATTATTTTCCTTATTGTTTATGTTAAGCTGATCATAAGAACAATAGAAATATCAATGCTTACAGTCATTTCTCCTGTATTCTTCGCCTGCTCTGTCGGAGAAGCCACAATGCCTTACTTCAAAAAATTCATCTCGACATTTCTTGCTGTGTGTGCAGAAATAATATTTATGGGCTTGGTTTATCTCGCTTATTTATGGTACTGTCAGGGTGTAAGCCTGTCGGGAGTGGCAGTATCCGATCTTTATAATTTCAGTTCAACATCAGCCGCCACATTCTA
>JBGVAQ010000200.1:0-4215 GCA_045224775.1 Acutalibacteraceae bacterium
AATGTATGCGGTGAACCACTTACTGAATATACCGAGGAATACCTTACTACAAGACTTGCTGTTATTCCTGAAAAAGTCTATAAAATAGAATATTACCGCAAAGTATACAAGTGCAAAAACTGCGACAAAAACGGAGAAAGTGCGAATATAGTTAAGGCAGAGAACAAGACACCTGCCTGTATTATCAAAAAAGGTCTGCCTGATGCAAGTATCGTAGCCGATACCATGCAGAGAAAATATCAGCTTGGCGAACCGCTTTACCGTCAGCAGCAGTATTGGGAGCGTCGGGGCATATATCTTAACCGTACATCACTGGCGAATTGGATAATTAAGGGTGCGGTATGGTTTGACCCTGTTATCAGGCAGCTTAAATATCATGCTTTTCTTGAACCTGTGCTGAATGCCGATGAAACGCCTACCCGTGTTCTGAAGAAAAACGGTGAGTCAGTAAATAAAAAAGGACAGATGTGGGTGATATGCACGGGTGCAGCCGCTTCAAGAAAAATAGCTCTGTATGCATACCGTGAAAGCAGAAGTAAGAAAGTTGCAGAAGAACTTCTGAGAAGATATACAGGTGTGGTGCAGACAGACGGATTTCAGTCATATGGCAGCGGAGAATACAAACACGCAGGCTGTTATTCGCATTATCCGAGAAGTATCATTATCAGGGGAAAATCAATAATCCGACGAAATCACGCAAATTTAAAGTTATTTGCTTGAATAACGATACCTGTTGTATAATGAATACAAGGTCTTTTTGACCTGTAATTTGAAGCAACAGGAGGCTTTATCATGAGCGAAAAACAAACTGACTTTGGGACATTGTCTGAGGCGGTTATCGCCGAACTTGAGAGCATGGAATATATGGATTCCTCGCTCACTAACTATCGCAGACTCTATGCACGTCTAGGTTCTTTTATGGAGAAGCAGTCTATCAAAGAGTATTCTCCGGCTACCGGGAAAGCATTCATTGACGAATGCTTTCCTTGCAATACTGATAGACGCAGAATGATTCTTTTGATGATCAGACGGCTTGATGACCATTTGAATGGTATCCCTTACAGATGTCATCGTACTATGAAAACACCAGATGTTCCGCCTGCCTTTGCAGGGTTAATTGATGATTATGAGA
Source organism: Acutalibacteraceae bacterium (assembly GCA_045224775.1). Classification (GTDB taxonomy): domain Bacteria; phylum Bacillota; class Clostridia; order Oscillospirales; family Acutalibacteraceae; genus UBA1213. The sequence continues at coordinate 1,133 of JBGVAQ010000200.1, forward strand.
AATACTGCACAGAAATCGGCAACAAGCCCGGAACTATCGATGCTAAAAAGTATTTCTGCCTGATATTCCTTCATTTTCTTTCGGATATCGGCTGCAATGATATTTCAGAGATCACCGCTGAGATCGTTGCAAAAGGTTGTCTGATCTACACCAACAAAGACGGATATGCGGCACTGCGTCAGTTTCTGAGGTATCTGTTTGAAAAAGGGTTGATCTCAAAAGATTTCTCCACGGTTGTACCTCACTACAAGCGCGAGCAAAATGTTCCGAGCGTATACACACCGGAAGAAATCAAAAAGATGGAGAGCACAATAGCAGATGATACGCCGACAGGAAAAAGGAATCTTGCGATTCTTCTTTTGGTTACACGAATTGGTCTACGCTCCGGAGATATAGCCGGATTAAAGCTTTCTTCCATAAATTTTTCATCAAGTCACATTGATCTGATACAGCAAAAGACCAATGAACCGTTGTCGGTATTTATGCCACACGATGTTTCTTCCGCATTAAAATCACATATTGAAAGTGCGGACTATCGATTATCTGACGGATACGTTTTCCACAGTATGACAGCACCTTACGGGAGGCTATCCACAAGAATTATACGTCACATAATCGAGGAATGCATCATATCCGCAGGCATAGATTTGAAAGGAAGAAAGCATGGTCCTCATGCATTGCGTTCTTCCCTTGCAAGCAATCTTGTCAGCAATGGTGCTTCATATGATAGCGTAAGAAAGATACTCGGACACACAGATCCAGATGCAGTAAAACATTACGTAAAAACAGACATTGAGCGTTTGAGAAAATGCACTCTCGATCCGCCGGAACCTACAGGCATTTTTCTTGATTTGCTTTCCGGAAGGAGGCGGGTTTGAGATGTTTGTGAGCAAATATGATAAAGAGTTTTCGCAGTATTATGAACTGCGCTCGGCAGTATTGAGCTACAGTGCCGGAATGCATGAGCTTTGCTATTTGAAACGATTTGATAAATACATTGCGAACAATATTCAAAGCGATGAAAATACTCTTTCGGAATCGATCTTGTATAAATGGGTATCGACTTTGCAGGGTTCTTCTGCATCAATAGAGAACGAAATCATTGTGATAAGGCAATTCCTTAAATATCTGAATCTGAACGGATACAGCGCATTCTTACCGATAATTCCGAAAGTACACGATGACTATTCTCCATATATTTTCAGTGATAAAGAGCTTGAACTGATATTCGGCTCCGCTGATAATACGACTGTCAGGGATAAGAAAGCCTGCGTATATCTTCCGATAGAATTTCCTGTGATTTTGAGACTTTTGTTTTGCTGTGGGCTTCGTATCGGAGAGACTATCCGGATACATATGAAGGACGTTGATCTTGAAAGCGGTGTATTAAAACTTGTAAACACGAAAGGAGATAAGCATCGGCTCGTTCCTATGACCGAAAAAATGACGGATATTCTCACCAAATATTGTCTTGCAATGGAGCTTGTCGGAAACGGAGAAGCGTGGCTGTTCCCCGGAAATGATAGAGATAATCATATTTCAGACAGATCGGTTAAACACAGATTTGAGCGTATCCTTAAGGATAACGGCATAGAACTTAAAAACCGCAAAAAGCATGAAAGAGGTCCCTGTCTGCACTGTATGCGGCACGTTTTTGCTATTAAGTCGTTCAAGCAGACAGAAAAGCTTGGAATGTCACTGACCGACGCCGTACCATTCCTCTCAATATATCTCGGTCATGACAGTCTAAATGAAACGGAGAAATACCTGAAATTCAGCAGCGAGATGTATCCGGAAACGATCGAGCTTTTTGGTGCATTTATGAAAGACCTTCTTCCGGAGGTGGATCATGAAACGTAAAAAAGCAAGCGTGTTTCTCTCTCTGCTTGAAAGCTGGTTCGATACATATCTCCCGACAGCAAAGGGACTTTCGCCCGCAACCATAAAATCGTACAAGACAGCGTTTCGTGTTTTATTTGAATTCATGTACTCCGAAAAGGGCATAAATGCCGGAGAAATCAGATTTGAAGATATGACTTCGGATATTATTACCGAGTTTCTCAACTGGCTAGAAGCGGAAAGAAAATGCAGTATATCCACCCGAAATCACAGGCTGTCGGTATTGAATGCCTTTTCGGAATATGCTCAAAACAGAGATTTTGAAGCAGCTTCGGTATATCGCGCAAGTCTATTAAAAATACCGCAGAAAAAAGGTATAGCCGCCAAAAGAAGCTATTTCACAAGAGAAGAGATAAAACTGCTGCTTTCTTTTCCTGACACAAAAACTGCAATAGGCAAAAGAGACCGTGCACTGCTTTGCTTTATGTATGCAAGCGGCGCAAGGGCGCAGGAAGTATGTGAACTTACTGTCGGGGATGTAACCTTTTTCACAGATAAAGCGACCGTAAAGCTGATCGGCAAAGGCCGTAAAGTCCGCAAGATCAGTATTCCGGCTGACGCGGCAGCTATCCTTATAGGCTATATTGAATACAGAAAAATACAGGACAAATATGACAGGCACATCTTTTCAAGCCAGACGCATGAAAAGATGACAGTCTCTTGCATCGAAGAAATATTCTTCAAGTATGTGGAAAAAGGAAAAGCAGAATATCTTGGACATTTCAGAGAAAAAAGCTACACTCCACATTCTATGCGCCACACAACAGCAACGCATATGTTGGAGGCGGGAGTGCCGCTTATTGTTGTGAAGAATTTCCTTGGTCACTCATCTATCCAATCTACACAGATATATGCAGAGATTTCTCAGAGAACTGCCGACAGAGAGCTTAAGGCATGGAATGACAGGTGGTTTTTAAAGAAAGAAGAATCGTCCACAACAGATTCTGAAAACGGTATGATTCCTGATTTTCTGGCTTAAAAAAAGCTGTATCATTATCTGGGGAGATTCTTATGAAACCATACGATAGCACGTAATTCTCGATTTTCCCCTGATAATGATATTCCTCGGATAATGCGAATAACAGCCTGCGTGTTTGTATTCTCCGCTGCCATAAGATTGAAATCCGTCAGTCTGCACCACACCCGTATAACCTTTCAGAAGTTCCTCTGCAACCTTCTTACTT
>JBGVAQ010000201.1:0-2878 GCA_045224775.1 Acutalibacteraceae bacterium
ATCACACGATATACGGCTGTCAATTCCACCAATCAAAAGACCGCCACGGCAGAATATTATGCCGCCACTCCCGATGACGGGCTGACAATGAACCTCGGAGTCAATCCGCTTTTGCAGTTTGGCTTGAAAGACACACGAGAAAGAATTATACGCAACATTCTGAATGACATTTCCAAGGTCAGATATGTGCCTTTCGATTCCGAAACAATCGGGAATCCTGTACTTGATATTGGTGATGTCATTTCATTTTCGGGCAGTCATGCTGACGAAACTCAGATAGCCGCTATAACCGGAATGACCATAAAAATAAATGGCAAAACAAGTCTGAAATGTGTCGGCAAAAATCCCCGTTTGTCACAGGCAAAAAGCAAGAATGATAAGAACATAGCCGGACTTCTGAACTCCGTGGAGGCTGGTAAGGTCGCTGTCCACTCCTATATGAACTCCTCACCGTTTACTGTCGGCGAAAACGACACAGAAGTTGTCAGTATGGAATTTGCATCGCAGGACGATACCGATGCGGAATTTCACGGCAGTATTCTGATCGACATTACAGCGGACAGTATTCAAAAATCAGCAACTGCGAAAATTGATGATAAAGATGTTGTAATGGCTTGGAATGAGGACGGCAGAGTAACGCTCAAAGTCACTTATGTTATCAACGATAATGTGATGAACACCTATTCTCCTATCGAAACATGGCATAGCGGAAAGCATATTCTCAATTTGTACTATCCGATTTTAAAACTTGAAGCTAATGCTTATAATACTTTCAGTGTGCGTTTGTCGGTAACCGGCGGTTCGGCATTTATTGACAGAATGCAGGCACTATGCACTATCACCGGACGGGGACTCGGTGCCGGAAATGCGTGGGACGGCAGACTGTCTTTTGAAGATTATTTTACTCTTATTGAAAATCCCGGTATTCTCAGTATCAGAACGACAAATGAAAATATTGTATCATACAAAGACGTGCCAGAACCTATGGGGCTGACAGATACTTTTTCACTTGTTTCTATGAACAGCATCACTGCTTTGAAATTTAACGCAGAACCGCAGGATGATGATTTTATAATTGTACAAAAACAGGGTGAGGTGTGAAGGTACAATAATACACTATCTGAATTGAGGTGAGAACTTTGAAAGGAATTACAGAGATAGAAATGACAGATGTTAAGACCGGACAGATTGAAAAGTACAGACAAACAAACCTTGTTACCAATGCGATAGCTGACTTTTTCAGTCATAATATTAACGGTATGCTGTTTACCATCAACGGCAATCCAAACGACCTGAACGGCAATATGCTGCCGCTGTGTCCGAACGGTATCGGAGGTATTCTGCTTTTCTCTGATACCATTGAAGAAGATCCGGATAAGTATTATGCATCGTCAGTTAATCCATGTATCGGTTATGCTTCCAACGATGTAAATACTACAACAAATGTCATGCGTGGAAGTATGAACCAGACGGAAAGCAAGAAAATCGATAATGGCTATCGTTTTGTCTGGGACTTTACAACTTCACAGGCAAACGGAACGATTTCCTGTGTTGCTCTGACTCATAAATTTGGCGGCCTTGCATATATGGGCAACACCTACAATGGCAAGGACTTTGTTTGGGTTATGCGCTCACGAAATGGAGAAAGCAGTGCGGAAGCCCGGACAGCATACATCAATACTGTTGAAGTCGACTTTGAAAATAACTTTCTTTGGACAATCGGAATCAATAAAGACAATGAAGTTATTATTCAAAAGTTAAGGGTGAGTTTTACAAGTATAGGGCTGAACGATACCATGATCGGCAGTAATTATGATGTGCTGTTTGAAATCAAGCTGAAACCCGCTTTATTTGTAATGGGAAACCCTGACAGAAATGAAGGATATTATGATTTCTTTGACGGAAAAGACGGTTATTGGTACGGCTTTTGGGCGGAATCCAACATCAGCGGAAGTGCAAATATCAAGAAAATAAAGATCAACAAGTCGGATTATTCATTTACTGAGGATACAATGTTGATTAATGATGCAGAAATACAAGCAGTTGGATATCACAGTCAGTATAACGATAATCCGCAAAGAATTGTTAGAAGTGTTCTGCAAAATGGTTTTCTGTATATGGTTTCCTATGACAAAACAAAAGTCTACAAAATCAACATTGACAATCCGGCTGATGTCAAGGAAATACCGCTCGGATTCACATCAAAATATACCTGCAACGATGACTATTACCGCAGCGGTTCAATGTATCTTGCAAATATTGGTGATTGGATCGTAGGCAGTGATTTCCTGATTGATTCTGAAGACGGGGTTTTCAGGAAAGCAAATAATGTTCCATGGACTTATACAAGTACACCGCTGTTCCGGTACGGACCTTATCTGTTCAGTTTTGGTGGTTACAATGCCAATGCGACAAGACAGAATCTTTTTCTTGCTACACCCTATTTGGCAACTATCAATAATCTTGAAACCTCCGTTATCAAAACAGCAGACAAGACAATGAAAATAACATATACCATTCAGGAAGAATAGCGGCAGACATCTGTCGCTTTTTTATATATTTTTATAAAAAGGAGCGTGAGCTTTATGAAGGAATTCTGGAACACCATGCAGTTTATCTTTACTGTATTGGGCGGCTGGCTGGGCTACTTTTTAGGCGGCTGTGACGGTCTGCTGATTGCACTCGTGGCATTCGTTTCCATCGATTATGTTACGGGTGTAATGTGTGCTATCAGTGAAAAGAACCTGTCCAGCAGAGTAGGATTTAAGGGCATCTGCCGCAAAATACTCATCTTTGCACTTGTGGGAGTAGCCAATCTTATCGATGTGCAGGTGATACAGACCGGCAGCATACTCAGAACAGCGGTGATATTTTTCTA
>JBGVAQ010000202.1:0-7482 GCA_045224775.1 Acutalibacteraceae bacterium
ATGCCCCGCATAACTCACATGGAATCATTTACTTTCAAAAAGGCAGAAAAGCCTTTCTGGGCTGATAATGTTGCATGGCTGAATATACTTGTCGGTGATCAGATCGTCGGTAATCTCGGCGTTCTGTCAAAGAAAGCTTCATTGAAATGCGGCATAAAGAAGTTATCCGTAGTATTGTTTGAAATAAATACAGGTCTGCTCAAGCCGTTTACTTCAAGAACAAATACATTCGCTCCTATACCGGAATATCCCTTTGTTGATTATGATCTTTCTCCGCTGTTTGACGTTGATGTAAAGTGGGATGAAATATACGATGTTGTAATGACTGAGGCTGAAAAGAATCCGCTTATACATTCAGTCGTTTATATTGATGAATACAAGGGCAAACAGCTTCCTGACGGAAAGAAATCGGTTTCATTCAGGCTTGCAATAGGTTCTGATGAAAGAACACTGACTTCCGGCGAAATAGAAAAATGTGCAATGTCTGTTGTAAAACGTCTTAAAGAGAAGTTCAATATTGAGCTTAGAGGCTACTCTCTGGATAATTAATTAAAAGCTCATAGTCCGAAATTATGATCTTCGGGCTATGAGTTTTTTTCTGTCTAAAGATATTTTTTAATATGTTTGATTCTATATTACTTATATATATTGATATTTCATTTTAAATTATGTATAATCAAAGAGAAATAATTCAATAATGTTCAAATATATCTACACGGAAATATAATATATATAAGGGAAGTGAGAAAACAATGGCTTCCGGAAAGACTTCCAATAAAAATATGATATTATTCAAGACAGTGTTTTTTTGTTTGTTTATTTTCAGTCTGATAATGGGAATACTTCTTATGAATATCGTAAAGTATAATTCCCAGAACGATTCCAACAGGATAGATTACATAGAAAGCTGGACAGTAACAGATCAGTCCGGAAACAGCTTTGAAACAGGCAGGACATATAATGACCAGAGAGCATATACTGAGGATTTTACTATCGTTTCAAAACTCCCTGAACATATAAGACCTGAAAGTGTACTTTGTTTTATGAACAGAAGTGATGTCAGGATATATATTGACGGAAAAATGAGGTATGATTTTGACAGGATAAAGGATACGGGCATACCCGGAGGCTCGCTTAAAGAATTTTATATTACCGTTCCGCTTAAAATGAGTGATGCGGGAGCTGAACTCAGGATAGAAAGAAGCAAAACCGACTGGAATCCTCTTGTCTGTCCCGAAACCTTTGTGTCCTCTGCCGAAGGCGTTTATATTTATATGATAAACAAGTACGGTGCATCATTTACTATGGCACTGATACTTTTTGTTGCCGCACTTATTGTTACCATAATAGGCGTTGTACTCAGGATAATGAAAAAGCATACAATAGATATGCTGTATGGTGCTTTGGGCATACTTGACGTTGCATGCTGGCTGTTATCGGTTTCACAGCTCACTCCGTTTTTTACGAGAATATATTTCGTTGACGGAATAATGGGCTTTCTGTTCAGTATGCTTATGCCGTTTGCTTTGCTGATATACATTAATTCCATACAGAAAGAACGCTATAAAATCTGTCACACTGTTATGTTTATAGTGTCGCTTGTAAGCTTCATTCTCTGGACAACACTTCATTTTGCAGGAATACAGTCATTTCAAAGCTCACTCGTATTCATAGATGCAGTATTGGGCGCTGTTGTATTCTCTGTTCTTGTGACGATTATAATTGATGCCAAAAAAAGGTTATATCAGGGAATATTCTTACAGCTCTGTCGGATTTCTTGTATTCATTTTCATGTCGTTACTTGAAATAATAATGCTTATATTCTTTGAACAGCAGAGCAGTGAACTGCCTATGCTGATAGGACTGCTGTTCCTGCTGATATTCGTTGTAATACAGCAGATACATGATATAAGAAAGATAAGGGATGATCTTGAATCAGAGTTAAGGGAAAAGAATATGGAAAAGCAGCAGCTTCTTATCCATATCGTACAGACGCTTGCAGGAACTATTGATGCTAAAGATACCTATACAAAAGGTCATTCCGGACGTGTGGCGAATTATTCATCTGAGATCGCAAGACGTTTCGGTTACAGTGAATCGGAGCAGAATGATATTTATATAATGGGACTTCTGCATGATATCGGAAAGATAGGTATTTCCGATGCGATAATAAACAAACCCGGAAAGCTGACTGATGAAGAATACGATATAATGAAGAAGCATCCTGTTCTCGGTTCAAAGATACTCGGAAATATAACAGAAATGCCGGAGCTTTCAATCGGTGCAAGATGGCACCATGAAAAGTATAACGGAAAAGGCTATCCCGATGGTATAGAGGGCGAGAAAATACCCGAACAGGCAAGAATAATTGCCGTTGCGGATGCCTATGACGCAATGACAAGCTACCGCAGTTACCGTGATCCTATGCCGCAGAAAAAAGTAAGGGAAGAAATAGAAAAGTACAGCGGAACACAGTTTGATCCACGTTTTGCGGGCATAATGCTTGAAATGATAGATGAAGACAAAAACTATGATATGCGTGAGAAGAAATAGACAGTCTTATAAATGCTGAACGTAAAAAACAGGTACGGATTTTTGATCCGTACCTGTTTTTTGTATAAGATACTATGTTATCTTACTCTGTTTTTCCTTGAAGCAAATACAGAAAGTGCTGTCGGAAGCATATCTGCAGCAAGCTTTGCACCTATTAAAAGGATGGTGCAGATTACAGCAAAAGCTGTGAATTTCAAAAAACCTTTCATGTGCTGTCTCTCCGATCAATGATTATTGTTCCTTTTTCTTTCTCATAGCCAGAACTGCTGTTACTGCAGAAGCTGCTGCAAGAAGTACTGCCATAGCTACAGGTGTGCTGTCTGATGTTTCAGCTACAGGAACTGAAGGTGAAGGAGTGCTCGGCTGAGAAGGTGTGTACTGAGAAGGCTGTTCCTTTGAGGGTTCTTCCTCAGAAGGCTGCTCCTGTGAAGGTTCGGTTGAAGGATCTTCCTTTGAAGGCTCCTCTGACGGTTCTTCGGAAGGCTCTTCGGAAGGCTCTTCTTCGTTAGGTTTGCCTGTATATACATATACCATATCGTCAAGTGTGCTGTCGTCGCCGCCTGCTTTGTAGTAATATGAAACAGGCCAGAGCTCAATATCATCACCTGTAGCATCAAGTATTACTCTTACGGTAGTTGTATTTTCAACTGTGATAGTGCAGTTTGTCTGGCTGTTCTGAGTTCTGTCATAGTCAGGCTCGTAAACGCCCCAGCTGAGATCCCATGCTTTATCCTTGCGTACTTTGAATTCGTATGTGCCTGCGTTAATTGTAAATTCGCCGGATATAAGACCGCCGCCGTTATCATACATCGGGATATCGCCGGTCCAGCTTGTCATTGAACCTATAATGCTGTAAGGTGAAGCATCTTTATCTTCGGGATCCGGCTCGGAAGGCTCACTGCCGGGAAGATCTACCCATTCTGTGCCTGTATAGAGCTTTCTCTCTTTATAGCCGAGAGTAAGACCTGTCTGCATAGCGCCGGGGATCTGGTCGCCTTCGCCGTTGTTGAAGATAACCATTATATGCTTGCATTCTGCAAACTGCTCGGGAAGCTCATAGCTGTAATAATCATTGACATGATCTGTCATCTTAACGCCGGGCCACTCGCCGTTTGTTATTGTAGTAGCACCGCTCTCGTCATAGATATATACGTTTATTGTTTTCCACTGTGTATTTGTGTTGTCGAATACAACGCCGCCCTTTGTAAGTTCAGGTACCTGTCTGTCAGCCTTTTTGTTGTACTTATATACTGAGCTTACTTCTTTACCGTCTGAATCCTTACCGTAAAGTGTAAGTGTAACAACTGTATTGTTGTCAGCCTGCTCGCCTATGTTGATAGTGTCACCGTCTTTGAATGTGCCGTCAAGAAGTGCACCGTTTTCGCCGAGGAGTTCAACAGTATAGGTTGTATCTGTAGCATCAACTGCATGAAGTGTAACATCAAGAGAACCTACAAAATCTGTATCTGTATCCGGAACAGCATATACCTTGCTGACAAACTGAGAATCATATATAACTGCGATACCGCTTTCGCCTACAGTACCTGTTATAGTCTTGTTTGTAACAGTAAATGTATTGCCTGTTATCTCATCCTTGTATGTACCTGCCGGAACATAACCGCCAACATTGTCAACCGATACTTCACCGCTGCCGCTTTCGCATACGATAACAGCGCCGCCGTCCTTGCGTGTTACAACAGAGCAATTATTGCTTGCAGCGTAAAGGTCTTCTTTTCCTGCCATAGCGTTGTGGAAGTGGTTAACTGCTGCTACTTCGGGGCTTGTGAAGTGCATGCTGCCCTTGTCGCCTATTCTTATGCTTTCCTTAGCCTTTGCAAAGGGACGTGATAAATAGAGTGAAACAGCATCGTTTCTTGCAGCTGCAACAGCGTATGCACGGTCGATGATATTCTGGTCTATACCGCTTGTGATAAAGCCTTCATTGTTTGAATACATATCATGGCTCTCACCCCAGTATACGAGCTTGTCTGCATCAACACCGCCGTCTGTCCATCCGCCGTCAACCGATGTAGCCTTGCCGTCTTTGAAGGAATGGAGAAGAGCATTGCTGTAAACATTATCTGTAACTGAGATATAATTTGTATATTCCTTCATTAATGTGTCGGGATCGCTTCCGCCGGGAGTATCAAGTATCTCACCGTACTGGAACATATCATTGTCGCTTGTAACGGTTTTCCAGAAATCACAGTCCTCACTTGGAAGACCTATGTGCTTTGCAGCATCCCAGCGGATACCGTCAACGCCGAGAGATTTAAGCTCTCTTACATAATTGAGTGCTTTTTGCTGAACCAAAGAATCCTCTGAATTGAGGTCGGGCATACCGAGATCGCCGTGTGTTACCATAAAGCGGTCTGCATTGCCTGATACTATACCGGCATTATGCCAGTATTTGTCGGCTTTAAGTTCGGGATCGATATCATCATGGTTTCCTGCAAGATGGTTTGCAACAACGTCAACGATAACCTTTATTCCGTACTTTTCAGCCTCATCACAAAGACTTTTAAGATCATCAGATGTTCCGAGTTCATTCGGACCTGCCTGGAATGAAAGCGGCTGATAGAGCCAGTACCATGTACCTGAACCTTCATTAGGCTGTGCAGGTGAAGTCTGTACTGATGTAAAGCCTGCTTTTGCGATGTTGGGAAGCTCAGCCTTTATGTCGCTGAATTTCCAGTTGAAACAATGAAGTATAGTACCGTCCTGGATATTTTCGGCAAGACCGAAGCTTGTGTCTGCAGGGAGATTTTCTGCCGAAGCAACTACTCCCATACCTGCGAATGCCGTTAAAGCAAGAGCGGCAGTAAGCGAAAGGCCGATAGCCTTTTTGCCTATTCTCCTGCTTACGGATCTCATCTTACTCACTAAAGATCACACTCCTGAATTTTTTTACTGTCATGACTTATAATAATATAAAGTCTTACAGCTATACAGATATATTGTATCATTTTTTATTATGGTTTGTAAAGAGTTTTAATAGTATTTTCCAAAAACACACTAATATAAAGTATTGCCATAATAAGCGACTGTAAATATATCACAACCAATATGTCAGTATCAACAGATTTTGCATATATAAATTATGACATCCTACAATAATATTGTTTGCCATAAGATAATCAGTGCTTTGTAAAGTCTAATACTTTAATGTCATCCTGAGCGAAGCGAAGGATCTTTAAAGATTCCTCACTACGTTCGGAATGACAAGGTTTGCAAGTTTTAGATTTTATCAAATATTAGTCTTTGTTATGGGCGATATTATGTATCATGAACAGATCAATAGTATCTGTAATGCCGTCATTATTACAGTCTGCTGCAAGCAGATCAAGTTTATTAATGCTGTCAGTATTGTCAATATACATAAATAATTTCTTTATGTCACCTGAATCAACAATACCGTCGCCATTGACATCACCTTTTATGATAATATCATATCTTTTGGTTTTCTGACCGTCAGAAAGTTCAACACTCCAGCCTGTACCGACATACCCTGTTTCAGTACGGTTGCCGTTATTATCTCTGAGTACTGTTTCCGCACTGTCGGAACGGATATTTTTAAGAAATGTTCCTGCTTTTGTTTTTTGCGTTATGCCCGTTATTGTATCATTACTTATGTTATAAGTATCGCTGTATAACGACAGCGATTTTACTGTTATGTTTTCATGTTTGCTGTTGTTATCAGAGTTTTCATTGTTACTGTATTCAGGATTTGATTTTATGAAGTCATCTTCCGATATGAAGTTTATGCTTTTGTTATGTGTCCATGCAATATCATTTTCGCTTGTGTATATACCGTCAATATCCGAATTGCAGGTATATGTTCCCGTTATCTCACCGCTGTATGCGGAACGTATTATTTTGTTTCCGTCTTTATATAACAGACAATTTTCCATTGTACCGATAACGTTGTTTTTTATAGATATAACTTTCTCAAAGCCTGAGCGTTCATCAAACTTATAGATATCGCCTTTCTGATCTGAATAATATCCTGCATTGCCCTTTATCGGATACTGAGGTACAGGACATTTTATAAAACTTCTTTCCTGAGTATCGAATATTCCGTCTGCGGTTACGGCAAATACTTTTCCGCTTATATTTTCTGTGAAAAGGTACTGTATGGACTTACCTGTATCTATCGGATCATCTTCATATATAAGTTTGTCGTATTTTTTTACTGCATTCGGATTTTTCTTATCTACAAGATATATGCACATATCTTTTGAGATTGCTATACATCTTTCTTTAAGCTCAACATTTTCAATATAGTTTGTCATATCCGGACCTTCGGGATATTTTATGACAGTAAGTGTTTTGCCGTTATTACCCACTATTACCGTTTTTCCTTTGCATGTAAGACAATAATCGGATTTAAAATTGTTTATCAGCATATTTCCGTTCTCGCCTGATTTTGAATAGCTTTTCATTACGGCATTTCCGCCGGTATTTTTAAGCTCGTAAAATCTTCCTTCACCGTCTGTTATTATTGTGTATGTTTCATCATTGTTTTTACCTGAGGCTGTAACAGCCAGCCCTATTATTGAAGATATGACTGCAATTATAACGATAAATAATATTGCTTTTCTTGCTTTCATACACTTTCTCCTCTTTTTATCAATCTATTATATTTATTATACAATATTATTTTGAAAAAATCATTATATATATGCATAATTTGTTTTCTGAGCGAATATAATATAATACAAAGAAAATAACTTTTATATTTGTTTATAAAAAAATAAAAAATATCGGATTTATACTTGACACGGTAAATATAAGATGATATAATAATCGAGTACTCACAAGGAAATATCGCGGAGTGGAGCAGCATGGTAGCTCGTCGGGCTCATAACCCGAAGGTCGTAGGTTCAAATCCTGCCTCCGCAACCACACTTGATTAAAGGTAAAGAGTTT
>JBGVAQ010000203.1:0-2033 GCA_045224775.1 Acutalibacteraceae bacterium
TCTAATACTTTAATGTCATCCTGAGCAAAGCGAAGGATCTTTAAAGATTCCTCACTACGTTCGGAATGACAAGGTTTACAAGTTTTAGATTTTACCGAATACTATTGAAAATTATGACTAAATCTGATAATATTGTTATATAAATTTGTTAAACAGCATGAGTTATTAATTTTATACGAGGTGATATTATGGTATATTGTCCGTCCTGCGGCGCAGAGCTGAGATTTGACATACAATCTCAGCATATGGTATGTGAACACTGCCGCAGCAGTTTTGAACCGCAAAATCTGAAGGATAAAACATCAGATGATGCCAAAACACAGGAATACTATGACAGCTATGCTTATGTATGCCCGTCATGCGGCGCTGAAATAGATACAACAGATAAAAATGATGCCGTCGGTTTCTGTCCGTATTGCGGCGGCTCGTCCATGATATTCGATAAAATAAGAAAAGAATGGAAACCGCAGGGAATAATTCCTTTTATGGTGACAAAAGAACAATGCAAGGAGTTTTACTGTAAAGAGGTAAAAAAATATATCTTCGTTTCAAAAAAGTACCGTGATCCGAAGCTGATAGAAAGTTTCAGAGGTATATATATGCCTTATTGCAGCTTTGAAGGTACAGTTGACGGTGATATTTATCTCAGTGCAAAAAGCAAAGAGGAAAACATAGGAAATTACGACTATCAGACCAAATATTATGAGCTTAACACAAACATAAAATGTACAGTTACAGAAGTCGCTTCACATGATGCCTCGGCTGCATTTGATGACCATATAAGCATGAAGTTAGAGCCCTTTGATAAAAATTCATGCAGACAGTTCCACCCTGCATATCTCAGCGGATTTTATGCAGAGGTCGGGGATGTTAACATGAATGAATATAACGAAGTTGCAAAAAGCAATATGCTGCCGTATCTTTGCAGCGAATTAAAAAACACGCCTCAGATGGCAGAGGCAGCAAGATCACAGGATCTTACAATAGATGAAAACAGCAGTGACAACAGAATACCTATCAGTGTTATTCCTTCAAAAAGAAATCTTTTCCCCGTATGGTTCATGAGCTATCGCCGTGGAGAAAAAATAACATATGCCGCCGTAAACGGTCAGACAGGAAAGGTTGCCGCCGATCTGCCTTTAAGTCCTATAAGAATACTTATCGCCGCACTTATATTCTCATCTGTAATATTCGGAATACTTATGTTTGTTATGAACATGCTCCCAACACTTCCCGCAACAACAACATTAGGTGTCTGTACAATGCTCGGCTTGTCCGGAATGTACATATTGCAGCACTGCTACATAAAAACAATAGGCATTACTCTTGAACAAAAGGAACTTACAAAAAGACTGTCATTCGGATTTGTATTTCATACGATGGTTGCAATTGTCGGAATAATACTTATGACTACCGACGGAACGTATGAACAGAACCGGTTTATGCTCGGAGTGGTATTAACGGCAGTTGCTATGCTCATACTTCTTTTCAAATATTATATAGAACAAAGTGTTATGACAGGAAAAATAAAGAGAATAAAGCTTTCGGGTATATCAATGCAGTCAAACGGAATACTTGTCGAAGCAAAGAAATTCAACATCATCAACTTCTTTATGAGAACAATACTGTTCCTTACAATGCTTTTCTTTCTTGCTGTCATGATAAATGAAAATATTCCCATATTCAGATTTTTCAAAATACCTGTACTGATAAGCGGCGCTCAGAGCAGTACATTCTATTATTTGCTTGCAGCAGTCGCAGCCGCAGAGCTTTTCGTACTTACGATTATGCACATAATATTCCAGTCAAATATAGCAAAAAGAAGACTTCCGCAGTTCAATAAGAGAGGTGCAGCATATGACAAGATATAAATTTCTTAAAATATCACTATGCCTTTTCTGTCTTGCCGCTGTAATGATGTTTTCCGCACTATCAGTCAATGCCGCATCTCCGATAAAATACACCAACAGCGAAACAGGATATAAGGTCGTACTTATCGACGATGCAAACCTTCTTACATTCATTGAAGAAAA
>JBGVAQ010000204.1:0-2729 GCA_045224775.1 Acutalibacteraceae bacterium
ACGGGTAAGCGATTGCGGCAGTAATCTTTTTCCGTGCTGAATGTGCCATCCAAATGATAGGTGCCGTTTGCCACATGGATGCGGTCTTGATACAGGAGAAGATCGGCAGCACAGCACTCCATTCGCATTACATCCAGAAGATTTGTGACCCTTTTTGCAATGTTGCTGGTCACATAGGGCTTGATACGGTCATAGATTTCTTTTTTCAGCCTGTTTTCATCGTTCACAATGCCGTTTACCGTGAAAAAGGTTCCGTTTACCGTAATCATGGGATAGTCCCTGAGAAATTCTTCACAGAAAATGACTTCGTTGATTGCTTTACCGTCAAACCATACCGCAATATCAGCGGATGGGTTCTGTGCTGCTTCTTTGCTCATGGGGCAGTACCTCCTTTTTCTTTCGTGCCACATAGTCCTGAAGAAAAGCAATCTTGCCCTCCTTCATCATCCCGTCCACCACGGCACCCCGTTCTTCCAGAGTGCCTACGGTCAGGATGTCAGCCAGATATTCCATGTGGTCGAGCATCTGGCAGGCTTCCACGAAACGGTCATCCAGCTTGTCCTCCGGCGTTCTGGGCGCATACCGCACCTTCCAATCTTCCAGCAGATGCAGATAATCCGTCAGCACCCGGAAGCAGAGCATTTCATCCTCCCGGAACTGGCGGATATGGGGGCGTTTTGTCTTGTGTGGAACTGCCACGGCTTGTCCCGGCTCGGTGCTGATACCGAAGTCCGCAGCCAGCCTTTGCGCCGCTTCGTAATTACTGAGATCAAACAGCCTTGCCACGAAGTCGATCACATCTCCCTTTGCTCCGCAGCCGAAGCAGTAGAAATACTCCTCGTTTAGCTTCAAGCTCGGATTTCGGTCATTGTGGAACGGACAGCAAGCCATACCGTTTCGGTTGACCCGCAGCCCGTAGTGTTCGGCGGCTTGTCTGACCGGGACAGCCGCCTTGATTGTTTCATAGATTGTCATTGAAAATCCTCCATTTCATAGTTTTGAAAAAGAAAAACACCCGCCGAGTGGCAGGTGCTTCGCTCCTTCTACTATGGTTATGCCGGATTTCGCAAAAAACAGGCTAATCGGAGGACAACCCCGTTTCAAAAAACAGGACAGCAGTAGATTTCTTCACATTTGGATGATATAATAAGAGAAAAAGGAAAACAGGACAGGAGGACGAATATGAATCAGGAATTGATGACGCTGGATTTCTGGCAGGATACGGTCATATACGAGGATAAAACGCTGCCCACCGGCACACTTGCCTGTGATGCGCTGAATGTATCCACCGATACCCTTGCCCGGATGAACGAGCAGTGTGACAAAATCAATCTGCTGCTGGGACAGCTGAACGCCGCTCAGGATGCTTCTGCATTGTTTCCAATGGTAAGGGAAGCTGCACTGACGATGCTTGATATTCTCAGCGTCACCCCTCCGTTTCCTTATATGGACATTCCAAAGCACCGGGAACGGATTCAAACGGTCTTTACGGCAGAAAATGCACAAAAATATGTAGAGTTCGCAATAAAAGCAACGACCAATTCATTGCCATTTGAGGAAGTCCCGATGTATGCAGATGCGATGCTGCTCCAACGCTACACGGCGGTTTTCGGGCATCTGGCGTACTCTCTTGGCGAATATCAAAAGGCTATGCTTGATTTTGCCGAAAAAACGGACGGCAATGAAGCAGACCGTACAGCAGAAGGATTTGCCAAGTTATTCGGCACCTGTTTTCCACCGGAGTTCTCCATTACGGAAGGCAATGCCTGGATGGCTGCATCCAATAATTCTATCCAGTATGTTTCTGCGCTTCGTCCCGGCTATGATGTGCCGATGCTGGTCAAGCGGATGCACTTCCTTACTTTTGTGGGGATGTTCCGTACGGACTTGTTTGAGGGTCTGTGCGTGGGTCACGCACCAAAGAAATGTCGTATCTGCGGCAAATGGTTCCTGACCACCAATGCAAGGCATACCAAATACTGCGGCGGATATGCGCCGGGGGACAAGCTGCACCGCACCTGTCGGCAGATCGGCAATCTGAAAGGCAGAACCCAGAGAGAACTTGCGGATGATCATCCGCTGAAACAGATATATGAGAAGCGGCTGAACACCATAAACCGATATATCAAGCGTGGCACACTGGATGCGGAACTTGCCAAGGCGATGAAAAAGCTGGCAAAGGATAAGATGCTCCGGGCAATCAGCGATGTTGCCTATGCCCGTGGGGATTATGAAAAGGAAATGGAACAGGACGCTTTGCAAAGGGAAATTGAAATTTGTGGGGGGTAAAGTATAGATGAATCAAGGAAGAATTATTGTAATCACAGGTTCACCGGGAACAGGAAAGACAACAACGGCATCTGTTGTTGCAAAAGAATCAGATTTGGAAAAATCTGTGCATATGCACACAGATGACTTTTATCATTATTTGAGCAAGGGCGCAATACCACCATATTTGCCAGAGTCAAATGATCAAAATTTGATTGTAATAGAAGCATTTTTGGAAGCAGCAAAACGATACGTCAGAGGTGGATACGATGTAATTGTAGATGGTATCATAGGAACATGGTTTTTAGAACCGTGGCTTAACATTGTTCAAGAGCATTATGAAGTACACTATATCGTTTTGAGAGCGAGTAAAGAAGAAACTATGAAGCGTGCTATCGAACGCTCAAAGTTAGACAGAGAAACAAATATGGAATTAGTGGAAACAATGTGGGAACAATTTT
>JBGVAQ010000205.1:0-6612 GCA_045224775.1 Acutalibacteraceae bacterium
TATTTTTTCTGGCGTTAAAACAAAGGTGTTGTACATTTCAATGTGGAAATACGAAAGTGGAAAGTGGAATTAATATTCAATGTGGAAATACGAAAGTGGAAAGTGGAATTTTTGAGTGTTAAAGCCACAACTACTGAATATCAGGCTGTACAACAGACTTCATTGTCTGTTGTACAGCTTTTTTGTGTATATCATAACCATAACAAACATATTATTAAATTGTACATTCCAAATTCAAATCAATTCCACTTTCCACATTAATTAAAGGTGATTTCCAAATTAAATATAATTTTTTGTATATAGGTGTAGCATTATTTTAAAATATAGTGTATAATGGTATAGCAAGGAAAAAGGCTATGACGGAGAGAAGTAACGGGAAAGGCTTCATCAAGAGATATGTCCGTATGGTGCGAGGACGTTATGCAGTCACCCGTGAAATGCACTTTATCAGCCTGAAGTGTGAAATGACAGTAGCACTTCACGGATGCCGCCGTTACCGGCTCAATGAGGACAGTTGTTTTCACTGTCGAAAACGGGTGGAACCGTGCATATCATGCGCCCCGGAATTGCCGTGTGCAGTTCTGAGGTGCTTTGTTTTTTATTGCACATTGCACATTGTACATTGCACATTGCTAATTGATAACAGGTGGTGATAATGATGTTTGATAAGCTGAAAGAGGAGATAGACTCCATAATGGAAAGAGATCCTGCCGCAAGAAGCAGAGCGGAAGTGTATTTTCTCTATTCGGGTTTTCGTGCTGTAAGGCTGTACAGGAGAGCCAACTGGTTCTACCGCCACAACATGAAATTCATCGCAAGATTTATTTCCCAGAGGGCAAGACACAAGACCGGTATAGAAATACATCCGGGAGCGACTATCGGAAAGGGGCTTTTCATAGATCACGGTATGGGAGTAGTCATAGGCGAAACAGCTGAGATCGGTGATTACTGTACTATCTATCAGAATGTAACTCTCGGTGGTACGGGAAAGGATCACGGAAAACGTCATCCGACTTTAGGAAACAATGTGCTTGTCGGTTCGGGCGCAAAGGTTCTCGGTCCTTTCAAAGTGGGGGATAATGCCAGAATAGCCGCCGGTGCTGTCGTTCTTACGGAAGTACCCGAAAATGCAACTGCTGTCGGCGTACCTGCAAGGATAGTGCGTGTAAACGGAGTAAAGCCGCCGTGCAGCGACCTTGACCAGATACACATTACCGATCCTGTTTATCAGAAAATATGTCAGCTTGAAAACGAGATATCTGTTCTTAAAGAAAAGCTTGGTGAAAAAAACGAGGAGGAAAAGACAAATGAAGATCTATAACACCATGACAAGAAAAAAAGAGGAGCTTAAGCCTATACACGAGGGCGAAGTACGCATATATGCCTGCGGCCCTACCGTATATAATCTTATCCATATCGGAAACGCAAGACCCATCTGTGTTTTCGATACACTCAGAAGATACCTTGAATACAGGGGTTTCAAAGTAAAGTTCGTGCAGAACTTCACGGATATTGACGATAAGATCATCAAACGTGCAAACGAGGAGGAAAGCGATTATATAACCGTTTCCGAAAAGTATATTGCAGAGTATAAAAAAGATGCAAAGGGACTTAATGTGCGTGAAGCGACAGTACATCCCCGTGCGACTGAAAATATCGACCAGATAATCAACATGGTAAAGACACTCGAAGATAAAGGCTATGCTTATTCAACAGAATACGGCGATGTTTATTTCCGTACAAATCATTTTGCAGAATACGGAAAACTCTCACATCAGCCCCTTGAAGACCTTGAAGCAGGTGCCAGAATACAGATAGGCGATACAAAGGAAGATCCTATGGATTTTGCACTCTGGAAGGGTGCAAAGCCGGACGAGCCTTACTGGGAATCCCCATGGGGACAGGGCAGACCTGGCTGGCATATAGAATGTTCGGCTATGGCAAGACGTTATTTAGGTGAAACAATAGATATACACTGCGGCGGTCAGGATCTTATTTTCCCGCACCATGAAAATGAAGTTGCTCAGAGTGAGTGCTGCAACGGTGTACCTTTCGCAAATTACTGGATGCATAACGGCTATATCAATGTTGACAACAGAAAGATGTCAAAGTCGCTGAACAACTTCTTTACAGTCCGTGATGTTGCCGAAAAGTACGGATATGAGCCGATAAGATATCTTATGCTTTCATCACAGTACCGCAGCCCGATAAACTATTCAACAGATATTATAGAACAGTGCAAGTCAGCACTTGACCGTCTTTATAACTGCCTTGAGGACCTTGAATTTCTTGCAAAGAATGCTGTTTCAGGCGAAAAGGACGGCGAGGAGGCTGTAAAGGAAAAACTTCTCACCCATAAAACAGACTTCACAGAGGCTATGGATGATGACCTCAACACAGCAGACGCAATTTCCGCACTTTTCGAGCTTGCAAGGGATATAAACTCAAACCTCAATGCACAGACAGCACCTTCAAAGGAGCTTTGCGACTTTGCTCTTAAACTTTACAAAGAGCTTGCAGACGTTTTAGGACTTCTCTATGTAGAGAAAAAGAACGAGCTTGACGATGATGTACAGAAACTCATAGACCTTCGCACACAGGCAAGAAAAGAAAAGAACTGGGCAGAGGCTGACAGGATAAGAGATGAACTGAAAGCCAAAGGAATAACCATAAAAGACACCCCTCAGGGTACGATAGTAGTAACAGAATAAGTCATGGATAACAGTAAGATAAAAGAGCTTATAACATCAGCTGAAAATGCAAGGGCAAAAGCGTATGCACCGTACTCAGCATTTACTGTCGGAGCAGCTTTGCTTTGCGATGACGGAAGTATATATAACGGCGTGAATATTGAGAATGCGTCCTATCCTGTCGGGATATGTGCGGAGAGAGCAGCATTTTCTGCGGCTGTATCTGACGGAAAAAGAAACTTTTCCGCTATTGCAATAGTAGGAGGTCACAAGGACAAGGATGCCGAAAAACCTTGTTTTCCCTGCGGTATATGCAGACAATTCATGTCGGAACTTTGCAGCAGCAGCTTTTATGTAATATCGGCTGCAAGCGTGGAAAACTATTCACTTCAAACTTTATCCGAACTTTTACCGTTTGCATTTGAGTTATAACAAAGGCTCCCTCCTTGAGGGAGCTGTCAGCTATGCTGACTGAGGGAGTTATAACTTCCGGTCAGGATAGTAACAGCGAAGCGGAACGAGAAAGATAAATTTACAATTTTGAATTAAGCCATAGCGTAAGCATTTCATAATTTGAACTGTAAATTTATCTTTCAAATGAAAGTACGCTTTATGGGAAACTGCGTGGAGAACTCCCTCCGGCACTTCGAGCCACCTCCCTCAATGATGGAGGCTTAGAATTTTTTCATTAAAATTATATCAACAAAACAAAATACCGCACATGCTTTTACATGTGCGGTAAAATATCAGGACATTCCGAAAGGATAACGAAATTCCTCGTTTCAGCAGGAATAATCTGTGTTATGCTTTTTGCTCTCCTTTGAGCCTGACTTGTCGCTGTGTTCCTCGGACTGCTTATTGCGTCTTTTTGTTTCGCTGTTGCTGCTCATGTCAACACCACCCTTCTGTCTTTATTATTGACATTTCAAGGGAATTTATACATCAAATTGATAGGAATGATAATATATGCCTGAGCTTCCCGAAAGCTTTAAAGAGGAAATGAGAACTATTTTAAAAGACGATTATCCGCTGTATGAAAAGTGTTTTGAGAAAGAAGCTTTCAGGGGAATATCTGTCAACCGTCTTAAAATAACTCCCGAAAAACTTATCGGACTTCTGCCTTTTGAAGTCAGCAAAAGTCCGTTCTACCGTGACGGTTATTATATCTCATGTGCCGAACAGGGTGTAGGAAAGCTTCTTCTTCATCATGCAGGCGCATTCTATGTACAGGAGCCTTCCGCAAGCTCGGCTGTTTCACTCCTTGATGTACAAAAGGGAGATAAAGTACTTGACCTCTGTGCAGCACCGGGTGGAAAATCTGCTCAGATAGCTTCATGTCTGGGCGGCAGCGGTCTTATATGGTCAAACGAGGTCGTAAAAAACAGGGCGCAGATACTTCTTTCCAACTTTGAAAGAATGGGCATTGCAAACGGCGTTGTATCGTCACTCTATCCCGAAGTACTCTGTAAAAAGCTCAGCGGTTTTTTCGACAAACTTCTTGTTGATGCGCCATGCTCAGGCGAGGGAATGTTCCGCAAAAATCCCGATGCCGTTTCGGAATGGAGCAGGGAGCATGTCCTGTCATGTGCGGAAAGACAGCTTTCCATTCTTGATTCGGCTTCATCCGCACTTAAAAGCGGCGGCATACTCGTTTATTCGACATGCACATTTTCATACGAGGAAAATGAGGGCGTTATACTGAAATTCCTTGAACAGCATCCGGAATTTGAGATGTGCGAAATAAACGAACCTTTCGGACGAAAAACAGAGCTGTCATGTGCCGTTAGGATAACGCCCATAGAAAACGGTGAGGGACATTTCGCCGCAAAGCTCAGAAAAAAATCTGACGATAATAACGAAAGCTATACATACAGCAAAAACGAAAACACAAAAAAAGACAGCGCATACAAATCAGCCGAAAAGGAGCTTGAAAATATATTCGGGGATATCTCCTCATTCAACATATCAATTAAAGGTGATAAAGTCTATCTTCTTCCAGATATGCTGCCCGACATCAGCGGAATAAATATTATCCGTGCAGGCGTACTTGCCGGAGAGTTCAAAAAAGGACGCTTTGAACCGGCACACTCCTTATTTACGGCTTTCAGACCTGAATTTTTCAGACGTGTACTTGAGCTTGACATAAATGACAAACGTGCGGAAGAATATCTTCACGGTATGGAAACGGACTGTCACGGCGAAAACGGATATACTGCCGTAAGCTGCTGCGGTATGGTCTTAGGCTTCGGAAAATGCTCCGGCGGCCGTCTTAAAAACAAGTACCCAAAAGGACTGAGAAACAATTAACAATTAATAATTAATAATTAACAATTAATAATTTTCAAAACAGATAGGATGTTCGTATGAACAAAGTAATAATAAAACCGGGAGCATTAAACGGTACTGTTTCTGTACCGCCGTCAAAAAGTGCCGCTCACAGAGCAATAATTTGTGCGGCTCTCTCGGACGGTACAAGCATAATAGAACCTGTTGAGCTTTCAAATGATATAAAAGCAACAATAGAATGTATGAAAAAACTCGGCGCAGAAATACAGCTTGAAAACAAAACACTTACTGTAAACGGCAGAAATATTTTTTCAGCCGATAACATACAGCTTGACTGCGGCGAAAGTGGTTCAACTCTCAGATTTCTTATACCTGTCGCAGCAGCCGGCGGTGTGAGTACTGAATTTGTCGGACACGGAAAACTTCCCGAAAGACCGATTGGTGTATTTACGGAATGTCTTCCCCAGCATAATGTTGAATGTATAACAAAAGGCGGATTGCCGCTGAAAATAAACGGCAGACTTGAAAGCGGTACATACTATGTTCCGGGAAATATCAGCTCACAGTTCATAACAGGACTTCTGCTCGCTTTGCCGCTTACGGACGGTGACAGCGAGATAATACTTACCTCTGAATTACAGTCGGGCGATTATATAAATATGACTGTCGATACAATGAAAGCATTCGGCGTTGAAGTATCGGCATCTGAAAAGGGCTGGAAAATAAAGGGCGGTCAGCACTATAAGCCGATACATTTCACCGTAGAGGGCGACTGGTCACAGGCGGCATTCTTTATGACGGCGGCGGCACTCGGCGGAAAAATAACCATAGATAACCTTGACATAAATTCCCGTCAGGGAGATAAGGCATGTATGGAGATATATTCACGTTTCGGCGCAGACATCACATTACATGATAACGGCTGTATAACGATAGAGCATAACAAGCTCAAAGGTACAGAAATAAATGCCGAAAACATACCCGATATGGTTCCGGCGCTTGCAGTCGCAGCGGCACTCTGTGAGGGCACAACGGTTATAACGGGAGCTGAAAGACTCAGAATAAAGGAATGTGACAGGCTGGCAGCTATGCGTGACGGACTTTCAAGGCTCGGTGCAGATATAACCGAAACACCTGACGGATTTATCATAAACGGCAGAGAAAAACTTTTCGGTGCAGAGGTTGACGGCTACAATGACCACAGAATAGTTATGTCGCTTACTGTTGCGGCTGTACGCTCGGACGGCGATATAACAATAACAGAACCTGAAAGCGTCAATAAGTCCTATCCCGACTTTTTTGATGTACACAAAAAATTAGGGGGCGATTCGTATGTCATCATGGGGCAGTAAAATAAAAATATCCATATTCGGAGAAAGTCACGGAAAGGGTATAGGCGTTGTAATAGACGGACTTCCGGCAGGTGAAAAGCTTGACATGGAAGATATTCTTATGCAAATGGGCAGACGTGCGCCGGGAAAGGATAAGGCGGCAACTCCCCGTCTTGAAAAGGACATTCCGGAAAAACTTTCGGGACTTCTCAACGATACCACTACCGGCGCACCGCTTTGTGCGGTCATATACAACACAAACACACGCTCGCAGGATTACGGCGATATGATGACAAAGCCACGCC
>JBGVAQ010000206.1:0-2881 GCA_045224775.1 Acutalibacteraceae bacterium
CTCTTTTATTTTGTCCAGAGAGCCGTTTTTATATTCAACAAAACTTCCCTCAACGATACATTTTGCGTAAAGCTGTGCATCGGGAACTTTTAAAGTAATAATTTCTCCGCTGTCAATATCTTCAAGAACCGTTTTACAGCATATTTCCTCACCCTCCGGCAGTCCCTCACAGCCAAAATCCGGCTCCACTATTTCCTTTACTCTGTACATTTAAATTTCCTCCTCTTTGTATTCAATTATCCTGTCGATATTTTCAAGAACAAATTCCTGTGCCTGTCTGGTGTACAGAATTATGGTATAAGGCCCGAAAGCTCCCATTCCCTGCTTTGAGGTTATACCGATCTCGCCGGAACGTCCCGTAAGTTCCCTGCGGACTTTTCCATTACTGTCAGATGAGTTTTTCAGATAGCCTTCATTTACAAGCCAGTCATTGATTTTCTTTGCCTGAAGCTTTTTACGGCTCGCATCATTTACAGCCTCGTTAACAGCATTTGTAAATTCAGAAATAACACACTCCTCATCAGAAATCTTTACCCTCTCACGTTCCTCCGGTGTTATATAGAAGTCAGCCTTTGTTCCGGAATGTCTTTCAGTACGCTTTTTATTATTGTCCATATCATCAAGCGTATTCCCCAGCACATCATATACATAGGCAAAACATTTTTTAAGCCTTTCATTGTTCAGAGCCGTATCATCACCAAAGCTTTTACGGCTTATCGGATCAATTCCCTTGCTAAGCATATTCATGTACATTCTTGCACGCTGTATTTTTTCCTTTTCCGTAAGCATATCATCACCGCCTTATGCTTATTATATCACCTCCGCCATGTTTTTCAAAACATTTTTACAACGGCACATGCAATTATCATACCGAAAATATCCGCCCCGAGAGCAGCAGGGATAGTATGGCGTGTTTTTGAAAGCCCGACAGAACCATAATACACCGTTATCGCATAGAAGGTAGTTTCCGTAGAGCCTGCCATAACAGATGCCGTTCTTCCGATAAGACTGTCAGCACCGTATTTTTCGAGTATAGACGAAAGCATGGCAAATGAGCCGCTGCCCGTCACAGGGCGCATAAGACCAAGCGGCAGAACTTCCGGCGGTATCCCGACAAAACTGCACACCGGCGACATAATACCTGTAAGTATATCAAAAAATCCCGAGGCTTCAAGCATAGTGACAGCAATAACAAGTCCTATAAGCGAAGGTGCAATGGAAATCAGCGAGCCTATGCCCTCCTCAGCGCCCTCGGTAAAGCTTCCGAAAAGGTCAACTTTTTTAAATGCACCGATAATAACCGTCAGAACAATAGCCACAGGAACGGCAAGCATACCTATACTGTCCGTAACATCACCTCCGGAAAGAAAATATTTTTGCAAGCATAATACCAGTTATAAGCGTAAGGATAGATGTTATCCATATATAAGGCAGAATTGCAAAAGGCTGTTCACTCCCTGCCGCCTGTCGCATAGCGGCAATGGTTGACGGTATGAGCTGGAGCGAGGCAGTATTTATTACAACAAACATGACCATGCTGTTGTCAGGTGAATTAATGAGCCTGTTTGTTTTCTGAAGTTCCTTCACAGCTTTAAGTCCGAGCGGCGTAGCGGCATTTCCGAGACCGAAAATATTCGCAGTTATATTTGCGCTGACGGCTTCCATAGCCTTTTTGTTGTTTCTGCATTCAGGCATTACAAGTTTTATAACAGGCGCAAGAAGTGCAGATATTTTCTCTGTAACACCGCTTTTCTCAGCTATTTTAAGTATGCCCGTCCACAGACACATAACTCCTGCCATAGATATAACAAGCCTTACAGCCTTGTCCGCACCATCGGTAACAGCCCTTGAAAGCTCCGCCGTCCTGCCCGTAAACAGTGAACACAGAACACTCAGAACAAGCATACCGAACCATATATAATTAAGCAATCCTACACCTCCCATTATTAGCATGATTTCCCAAAACATACACTTTGGTATCATGAAAACTTCTGTAAACTCACAATTTTCATGTCACAATAGTGCAATATTTTTCCGTCATCAAAAAAACTGTAAAATCCGCTCTTTTTCTTTATTTATCGCATTTTCAATAAAAAATCGCATTCCTGCCGTACATTCTTCATTTTCCGACAAGCAATACAATTATTTTAAAAAAATATTTCATTATTTTACTATTAGTATTGACTTTTGTATCAATAAATAGTACTATATAATTATAATAGTCGATATATTTCAACAATAAAAAACAAAAGGGGGGCAAAGTTAATGAGAGCAGTAGGATGTGTAAGACAGATCGACAAGCTTGGCAGGCTGGTTCTACCTGCCGACATCAGAAAATCACTGAACATAACAGACGGTGAAGATTATGTGGAATTTTTCGTTGACAGTGAAAGCGTGATAATAAAGAAATATCGTCCTTCATGCATTTTTTCCGGATCGGCTGATGATATCATCACATATAAAGGACAGACAATATGCAACTCATGCTTTGACGAGCTAAAAGCACATTGAGTACATGATTTTAGCTTGGTTCTCGTGGTTTACGCTCAAATTTCAATGAACTTTTGAGCGTACAATATCACGAAATCATCACGCTTGTAAAAGATACCTTCAAGAACCCGCAAGAACATATTTATTACTTAATTACAGCTTTTATGCCTGACGGTATAAGAGCTGTTTTTTCATATCGAAAAATAAAGGTTGCAAAAAATCCATTCTTGTATTAATCTATACTATAGAAAACCAAAAATAATTACAAAAATCCTGCCGTACATAAAGAAAGAGAGTGACAATAATTATGAAAGGATCCGCCGTGATCGCACTTGCCCTGACATTAACGCTTTCACTTTGCTCATGTGTCAGCCAAAAACCGGCACATGAT
>JBGVAQ010000207.1:0-3265 GCA_045224775.1 Acutalibacteraceae bacterium
ATAATGCCGCCTGTTGTCTGTAAATAACTAAGTGGCTGCATAAGGTCTTATCCTTTAGCTTTTATTATTTTGAAGATGCGCTGGATGATGAAGCCTTCTTTACAG
The DNA here is from genome assembly GCA_045224775.1 of Acutalibacteraceae bacterium. Taxonomy (GTDB): domain Bacteria; phylum Bacillota; class Clostridia; order Oscillospirales; family Acutalibacteraceae; genus UBA1213. Next base: position 106 of record JBGVAQ010000207.1, read on the forward strand.
GTGCAACCTTATTATTGAAGTAATAGAGGCTCATATTCAAAGTTGCTTCATACTTCAATGTAGGATTGAATGTTTTTACGGTTTCATCATTGCTGCCGGCTGCTTTCGGAAGTGTTATACTCATATCATTAATGAAATATGCACCCTCGGACTGTGTTTCGAGATAATCAAGTGTTGAACGGATATTATCCTCTGTACCCACAAACTTATATTTTACGTTTGTAAGATAAAGCGGTTCACCTGCAACTGCTGATCTGCCCTTCGGATCTACTACACCTTCTGATATATCGAGAGATACAAGTTCATAGTTAAATGTTGTAAGTGCATCTCTGATATCATCAGGTGACATATTAGCATTTGAGAAAAGCTTACGGCTGTTTGCCTCATATTCTGCTTTCATCTCAGCATTTTTGGTAGATACCTCATTAGCTCTGTTAAGGTAGTCATTATATTTGCTTATCTGGGATGTTACAGAGGCATGATCTCTGTTGTATGTATCAAGCTTCTGTGAAAATGGTACCTGTACAACGAATATAAATATGATACTAAGTATAAGTACAGCTATTATTACCAGAAAGTAAGTAGGTATTTTTAATTGCTTCTTATCCATTACTGTTAACCTCCGTCAGTATAGTATCGGTTCGGATCACTGCTTTTTAAAATCAACGGTTTGACCGTTCATAGTCATCTTGAGAGTATCACCGCTTACTGTATAATCCATTACTCCATCTATTCTCGATGTCATATCACCGGTTTTTACAGTTTCGCTGTTAGCATAGATCTTGCCGTCTTTTGTGCCGTACTTGAAGTCCATTGTCTGTCCAAATGCTGTTGAAACACCTGTTCCATCATTCTTGAATTCATACGTCATACTCAGACCATCCTGCTCAAACTTCCATTTACCAACAAGAGCATTATCTACCTTTGCATCGGAAGGAATTTCTGTTTTCTTGTCGAAATCAGGTACACTTGTCTGGCTTGTCTGATTATTGTTTTTGTTAGTATTATTATTTGTTTTGCCTTCTTCTTTTTCTTTAGCCTTATTGTTTGCAAGAGCTTCTCTTGCAGCGAGTTCTTCAGCTGTAAGAACGGATTCCTTAGCACCTTCTTCTGTAACTATAAACGTGCCCCTATTCTTATAAGAAGTAGCAGTTGTTGTACCACCGGATGTCGATTCCACACGAGCTGAGCTCATAGCTTCACCCATGCTGAAATAACCTGCATCAATAATATCATTTCTCAAATTCACATAGTCATCATATGTAGATGTTGTGAATGTAATATTTACAACAGTATTTAAATCCTTGCTTGTAGAGTCATTCTTAATTTTGAATTCATTGAAGCCATTTGACTTTCTAATAATATCATCATAAGCATGTCCAAGAGTAACAGATGTCTTATGAAGCGTCTGAGGAAGTGTTTCAAGGTCTTTAGCAAGGTTATCTTTTCTGCTCTTCCATGTAGCCTCATCATTTATAAGCTGTTCAGCCTTTTTAAATTCAGGGTTATTCAAAGCGCTTGCATCGTTGTTTTTCTGTACTTCAAGAGCTACCCACCAGCCGCTTATACCGATTATCCATACTGCTGCCGCAACACCTATAACACCTGCTATAAGGTTACCTACAGTAGATTTACCGTCTTTAGAAATAGCAGAGAGGATATTGGATTCACCCTGCAGGAGGTTAGCATCTGCAAGAGGCATTGTGAGCAAGCCATTGAATGTTATGAATGATACAGGATCAAAGCCCTTTGATGATGCCGACTGTGCAACTGTAGGACGTACTCCGCCGCTTGCAAAAATATTAAGAACATTTTCCATAGGAGCGGTAAGTCCCTGCTTACGGCAATATGCTGCTATATTCGGGATATTTGCCAGAGTATCACAAAGTACTATCTGGTCAATATCAAGACGCATTGTTGAAATAACCATTCTGAGGTTTCTGACAAGCTCACCGATAGCATTATCGAGCATTGTCATTGTCTGTTTTCTTATTGTTGCGTTGTTGCATTTATTACATACGCCAAGGCCTTCCTGACGAATAAGATCTATAGCGCCGAGCTTGCTTATACCGAATTCAAGCATAAGGAGTTCTGCGATATCCTCAAGGATACCGGAGAATGACTGCTGGAATACAGGTGCGCCGTTATGAAGAACAACGAGACGGGTTGCTGCGAAGTCCATGCTTATAACAGCAATAGCTCTTGTTGCGGAGTTAAGGTCAACCTTTGAGGTATGGAGCATACCTGCGATAGGCGGAGAAACCTTTACTATTTTAAGACCTGCCTGAGTAAAGTTTGCACGGATATCGGTAAGAGTACCGGTATTCATTGCAAAAAGAGAAGCCGAAACATCCTCTGATTTGTTAGCTTTGCCGTACTGCTGACCATACTCAAAGTTAAGGATAGTATACTTATCAACATCCTGATGAAGTACTGCTTCTGCTTCAACTCTTGCGTATGTAAGAAGAAGCTTGTCCTTATTTCCCTGAGCATGCTTATACTCTTTGGTTATAAGTACATCTTCATCCTCTATACAGAAGAAGATGTCACCAAGCTCCATGCTTACGCTTTCGGCACAGCGTTTAACAAATGCTGCAAGCTCATCCGTTTTTTCATAAGGATGATCCTTGAGAGAATCATTCAGCTCGAATATCTGAGGGATACCGAAATTAGTAGGCATACCTCCCGATCTTTTCTTGTTGAGTGAAAGACCGCCTTCTGCCTTATCATACTCAGCGGGAGTAAGAATAAGGAGTCCTCGTGTTAACTGCATTACAGTTGCTACCGTTTTCATAAACACACCACACTCTTAAAAATTTTTATGTATTATTACTACAAATAAATATCAAACCCGTACATCATGCGTAAAACACACAAGCATACTGACAGTTATAATATTCTTTTGGTTATTTTATCACAAAAAAAACTATATTTCAATATAAATCTGACATTTTTTTTAAAAAACGTGCTTTTTGTGCATATTTCAAAAATTAAAAGCTTTCATTTATGCAAATACACCGTCAAATGCGGATTTATGCAAAAGCGTCAAAAAAGCCTTTTGGTTATTTTACACAACGAAAAAGCTCCGGAGGAAATCTCCGGAGCTTTTGTTGATTTTAGTTATGTAATGCAAGCTAAGATATCAGTTGAAGCCCATTGT
>JBGVAQ010000208.1:0-5076 GCA_045224775.1 Acutalibacteraceae bacterium
TCTTGGTATGACAGAAGATATTGCAAAGCTGTGCAAAAAATACTGCGGTGCCGTTGCCGTGAGCTGGTACCGCAGTGACTATACCCACAGGGCTATTGATATGCTTCTGAGGGCAGGTGTAAAAACAAATATCCACTATGTTATTTCAAGATCGACAGTCAATGAAGCTCTCCTGCGTCTGCAAAAAAAATACAGACAGTTCGGAAACGGCTTTCCTGATGGGATAAACGCAATCATCTTTCTTCTGCACAAGCCCAGAGGTCTTGGAACAAAGGGCGAGATGATAACAAGTGACAACAAGGATTTTTCGGCTTTCCTGCAATACATTGACAATTATACATTTCCCTATAAAATAGGCTTTGATTCCTGCACTGTGCCGGCTCTGATAGGTCTTAACAATACATTTTCGGAAAGTCTTGATACCTGCGAAGCGGCAAGATGGTCTGCTTATATCTCTGCTGATATGAAAATGCTTCCGTGCAGCTTTTGCACTGAGGATGAGGGTTATACCGTTGACCTGAGAAATAATACTATCGAACAGGCATGGAATTCGGAGGAGTTTGAAAAGATCAGGAATAAAATGCGCGGAACTTGTCCGGAATGTCCGCACAAAGAATTTTGCATGGGCGGTTGTCCTCTGATGCCGGAAATAGTTGTATGCAGAGAGAGGATGAAAAATAATGAAAATAAGAACTGATTTTGTTACCAACAGTTCAAGCTCCAGCTTTATTTTTACTGTCGGTGATCTGAGTCCTGTTAAAGAGACTGTCAAAGAAGCCATCAGCAAAAGACTGGAAGCAGAATATAAATATGCCTGCAAGGGTGATGATCTGGACAAAGAATTTTTCAAGGAGGATCTGGAATGGTTTGAAGATAAATATGGATTTGAGCAGGATTTTAACTGTATGAATAAAGAAATGCAGCCTCTTTATGAGTTCCCTTTTGAAGTTATTGACGAGGTTTACAACTGGTACAGTGAGGATATCGTCGATATTGCTATACTTGGAATTGATGAATATATGAAGTCGGAACACAGAACGGGTGTTGTCAGATTTCTTGATACGCTCACAAAATACTGCGATACAGGAGAGGATCATGACAGCAAAGATTCTAATTACAGCGAAAGAAGAAAAGAGCTGAGAGAACAGAGCAATAAAGAATACATTGAACTCATAAAGCAAAAGAAACTCTCACCTGAAAACATAAAAAGACTGATGGGAGCGGTGATTCTGGAATACTATTCCTTTTCAGAACATTATAATCGTTATGATAAAGACGAGCCGGTCTTTTCCGAGTTTATCATGGATGAGATGTATACCGAATTCCTGACAATCTGTGCTAAGTGCAGCCATTATGTTAATTACGATAATTCGGTATTGTTTGAGTTTTTCGTAACCTATTACGATATTCTGTCCGGGCTTGCAAAAGACTATTACGGCATGAAATCCGGAGAAATTCTTAATAAGGTTATGGGTCCGTGCTATATGCATTTTGAGGACTATGAGTGTATCAATCCTTATCTGGATGATGCACTGTCAGGTCTGCCAATATGCGTTATGTGGTGCAGACATATGGGGTAGAAAGGAGTGCCTGAAATGCTTGAATTATACATTGTGAAAAATACAGATGAAGCATTGAAATTACGGTCGGAATTTCAAAGGACTCCATTTGGGTTGTATGATATTCTTCTTAGTAAAATCAACTATGACAAAACAGTCTGCTCACTTCTGAGGAAAATAGACAATGTTGAATATGCGGGAGGAATGTGTGTAAATTTACCAAAACTAAATCACCCCTTTTTTATCGGTCAGATATCCGATGACTGCAAAACGGCGATCATGGTTTATAACAAATATGACAGAATACCCTATATAGGAAATTGCGGGAAAACGGCTCTTAAAGAAATTTTCACTTTTCTTGATAGTGGCAGGGCATATATTGATTATCCGTTTGAGCTGCCGGATTTTGAAGGTGAAGTACTGATTCACGGATTTTATAATGGTGTTATCAAAGGAAGCAAGGAGCTTTCCGAATTGATAAAAGCATACTACGGCGATGATTATATAACAAGACAGGAATATCGGGGCGGTGATAAAACGATCAAAGACAGATTTGAAGGCAGGTATTACCATTATCTCAGAGAGGAGATGATGTTTTATGATCTGAAAATAAAAAACAGAGTGACAATTATTGATTACGATAATGATCTTGATAAATCCCGGCTTTTCGATATGCTGTGGAGCTTAATTGTGATCAGTACCAAAGATTCGGGTGCCAGGGTTATCGACACAGAGCATAACTTCTGGTTCAGTGATATACTTACATATGATGTCACCAGCTTCAAAGAGAAAACGGGTAAGATAATGTTTATTGATGATGGTCTTAATATGCTTACTACGAGAGCAAGAGCTTCAATTCTTGATGACGAGAACAATCAGTATATCATTTTTACACACAATATCGCAGCATTCGGTTCTTTGACAAAGGAGTGCTTCGCACAGATTGCTATAGACGGAAATAAAACTTTTTTAAATTACGGGTGAAGAAAAATGAAAATAAGAACAGACTTTGTAACAAACAGTTCAAGCTCAAGCTATATTTTCAAGGAATGTGATACCAAAAAAATTAAAGATGAAGTAATGAATGGCATTGAAAAATATATAACAGAGCATCCGGATCATGAATCATTAACGGGTTTTTTTATATCCGTATTATGAAGATTCTGATAATATGAAATGGTTATCCGGAAAAAGCCTGCTGGAGGAATGTGATAAGGCAGTTGATAAGATACTGTCAAGGGCTATGAAACCGTCAGAGTATCTTTTTTATCGGGATTTGGAAGAAATATGCAGCTGGTATGGCTGTGATCTGTACGAAATCATTTTCAGCGGAATCGACTCATATATGAGATCCGGCAAAAAACACGGAAATTTTCAATACTATATCGAAAAGGTACAAAGTGATACACTGAGTGATGAAATGCATGAGAAATTCACTGCTCTGACAGCAATGCACTGCCTGTTTCATAATAACAATGAATTATTCAATAAGTATTTCCTCAACAATACCGACTGGCACTATGAAGAGACTTTTTCAAAGGAGGTCCTGAAAGAGATAACGAAAGAAAAATTGTGGGAGCTGTTTTTTGAGCGCTATGACGATATTTATCTTTTGATAGACGGAGAAGAATATGATGTTGTCGGAAATTATGTAAGATACCATACTGATGAGATCCTGAAACGAATCGGCAAATACTATGGAATGAACCTGATAGAATTACTTGAAGCAGTGCTTGGAAAGCTGTATATTTACTTTAACGGTGGAGAAACGGATTATCTTTTGGGAGATGAATTTAAAAAACTGCCTGAATGTATTTTGGGCTGCAACCACATGGGATAGGTGAAGAAAATGAGCTTGTATTTTGGTTTTCATTACAAAGGGATTGTCAAAGAAAAATATCGTAAGGATATAGTTGCCGCCTTTGATAAGGGCTGCTGGTCGGCAGTTATTGACAATGAGCTGAAAAAGATGGTATATGCTTTATTTCCTTATACCAAAGGGATAGATTATTATCCGGAGGAAGAAACGGAATTCATGGAGGATATTACCTGTTTCGGCGGATACTGCGATTCACCGGACTATCGTCTTGCTGATTTTGATGAAAAGAGCGGTCTGCTTGTGCTTTTCCGGGAGTGGAACCATCATCACATGAGCATGCATGAGGCAATGAGAGGGATAAAAAATGTTATTCTTCCGTTTATAACAGAAAGCGTTATTTTCTATGAAACGTGGATCGAGCCGATGTCTGATGATGATACGGATGAATGGGTACCGGATAAGGGCGGGTTTGAAGCAGAAATGAAATATATCAACGAGCTTTATGAAACAAAAGGAATTAATGCAGTTTTAGAAGAACTGCCGTATGGAGGTCTATAAAAATCTTATCAAAAAGAGGAGAATAAAAATGAGAACAGAACTTATCAATATTTTTAACGACACTGAAAGGCTTTGCCGCAGCAATGAAAAGCTTGCAACTTCGATCAAGGAAACCATAGCACATCAGTATGTGATTCCTGAAACTGAAAAGACAATAAAAAAGCCGGAAAATCATCGCTTTGACACTCAGGGTGAGATCATAGTATCCCAAAAGCGCAGCTTTGAGGCCGCAAAGAGATACAGCGACGATCATGTATGCGTGCTGAATTTTGCTTCATCTACTCATGTGGGCGGTGGCGTAACGACAGGTGCAGGCGCACAGGAGGAATGTCTGTGCCGTTGCAGCACGCTGTATTTTGCCATAGGCGATAATGAAACAAAAAAGAAATTCCACGATACCCATTACAGACAGCTGAAATCAGGAAGATTGAATTCTCTTTATAATGACGACTGTATTTATTCTCCGGGAATTACTGTATTCAAGTCTGACACGGCGCTTCCGGAGCTTCTGCCGGAAAACAAATGGTATAATGTGGATGTTATAACCTGCGCCGCACCGAATCTCAATTCCCGTTATGAAAAGATATTTATTTCGGATAAGGTACTTAAAGAGCTGCACAAGAAAAGAGCAAAACGAATACTGGATATTGCAGTCAGCGAAGGCGTGGATGTTATCATTCTCGGCGCATTCGGCTGCGGTGCGTTCGGAAATCCGCCGGATGCAGTTGCACAGGCGTATAAGGAGATCATACAGGAATATATTTACGATTTCAAAACGATAGAATTTGCCGTATATTGTCCCCCGCAGCGCGGCAGTGGAAATTATCATGCTTTTCAAAGGACTTTTAAATAAGCAAAATAAAAGGATAGTGAATTGACAAAAGCATATGTTACTTCAAGCAGTTCAGCCATGATGTAAAATCATGAGAAAAATATTGTTAGTGTATTTTACAATTCACAAAATATTTGAGTAAAATATTTTTTTCAAACTTTGAAATTGTCAATATCACTTGACACAATTACCACGAAAAAAAGGGCTGTTCATAGATTCCGAGCCGGAGGCAAAAGCAGCCACCGCCGCAGGCGGCTTGCCCTTGGCAGGTTCTGAAAGAAATGCTACACTGATTGACCGACGGTGAA
>JBGVAQ010000209.1:0-5817 GCA_045224775.1 Acutalibacteraceae bacterium
ATAATCCGTTTCTTTTTGGCTTTTCATATCTTCATTATACCACATACTGTTCCTTAATCAAAGTGTTATTCACGATTATTTAATTGCCAAGTTAATAAGTATATCATAACAGCCGTTATATGTCAATTAACGAAAGCACCACAAATAAAACTGCCGGCTTAATACCGACAGTTTTTAGTATTCATATACAAAAAATGTTTTTTGTGTTATAATGTAAAAGCATAATGAACTGGACAAAATAAGAAAGTCTCATTTTATGCATCACAGCATTTCATTAGCAAGCATTTCGATAGTTTCAAGCCGCTTTGAACCATAAGTTACAGCAGGAGATGCTTTTTTATGGATATTTATGCTGTTATTGCTTTTGTTGTAGTAAAGTATGCCTATGTTCGGATAGTCTTTAATATAATCTATCGCTTTTGTTATGTGATCACGGGGAGTGGCTATCCAGTAAAAGTCTGCACTATCATGATATCCCGGAAAAACCGGCTCGCCTTCATAGTCGCTTTCTTCAAGCTTTATATAAACGATATGAATATTGAATTTGTGCGGCGTAAGACCTTTCAGTTGTTTTATATATCCTTCGGCTATTATAAAAGCGTTCTCAAAAAGCGGTGTCTTTGTAAATTCTGTGAACAGTCTGTATTTTTCCCTGAATTTTATCTGTACGGGCAGCCAGTTCGGATAACATAATGCTGAGCCTATATCTGAAAGCGTTGTCACCTGTGCATTGAACTTCTGATAGGACAATCTTTCAAATTCTTCTTCATCATGCCTGTTTATTCTTTTGGTAGGAAGTCCGTTCTTTTCTCTTTCCTGCTTTTCAAGCTCCCATAATGTATCAAGCTCTGCTCTTGTTATTTTTCCGAGATTTGCCTTATCTATAAGAGTTTTGGCTTCCTTCATATTTCCTGCTGTTATCTTCTCTATCATGGTCAGAACATAAGGAACTACTTTCACCTTTTCCAACGGCTGTACAGGAACACTCAACAATCTGTAATATTCACAGTAGTTTTCATAAAACTTTCCTGCTTTCTTTTGCCGCCATAAAAGTGAGATGGTTATATTATACCTTTTGGCGTAACTGCTCAGCCATGCTGTGAAGCTTTGATACTCGTATTCGTAAAGATTTTGTTCCTCAACTATTTTGAGAAGCTTATATACCTCTACCCATGATTCCTGTGCTTTCAGAAGGGGTTCTATGGCTTTTTCTATCTCGGCTAACTTTTCTTTCTTTTCACTCTTTTCGTCCATTTCATCACTCCCATTCAATATTATTTTTAAAAGTTATACAACAAACAAGGAGGTTTTCCAATGAGCATTTATATTACAGGTGATACACACAGAGAATTTGACAGAATACGTTATTTCTGCGAAAAAAACAAGACCACAAAAAATGATATAATCATCATACTCGGTGATGCAGGCATTAACTATTATCTTTTCGGAATGGATGACAATTTAAAAGCCGAAATTGACATGATGCCTGTAACTCTTTTCTGCATACACGGCAACCATGAGGAAAGACCATTCAACATACCATCTTATGAAGAACGTCAATGGCACGGCGGCACAGTATATGTTGAACCGAAATATCCGAACATCATATTTGCAAAGGACGGTGAAATATACGACTTTAACGGTCAGAAATATATAGCAATAGGCGGTGCATATTCTGTAGATAAATACTACCGCCAACTGCACGGATACCCGTGGTTTTCTTCAGAACAGCCAAGCGATGAGATAAAAGCATATGTTGAACAACAGCTTGAAAAAACCGGATGGAATATAGACGGTGTATTTTCTCACACCACTCCGAAATCATACGAACCCACATGGGCTTTCTTACAAAGTATAGATCAGAGCCGTGTTGACAAAACTACCGAACTATGGCTTGATGAGATAGAGAAAAAACTCAACTACAAACATTGGTACGCTGGTCATTTTCATGTAGACTGTAAGGAAGGCCCTATAAAAATAATGTTCAGAAATATTGAAAAGTTAGCCGAATAAAGACTTGTTATACATTATTTTTAACAGCTTGTACCCTGCCTATCTCTGTATAGATAAGCTTTCCATTCTCTCTGTGCGAATGCATAAGAGAAATATTCTCAACTGTCATTTTTACATTTCTGTTTTTAAGAGTTTTTATAACCACTCCATTTTTATCATATACCTTTGCTTTTCTTATCAGTGTTATATGAGGCTTGAACGGCTTAGGATCATAATGTATATTAAAGTTTCCGAGTGCCTTTCTTAATTCTTTATCAAGCGCCATAAGCCTGCTGTCTTTTTTTATACCGAGCCACAATATATCCCCGAAATTCCCGATGCTTTCTTCAAGCGACATTCTGAACGGCTCAAAACTGACATTCCTCAACGCTTTCATTACCTTATCGGGAGCATTGTATTCACCGATAAAAGCAAGCGTCAGATGAAGATTGCGACAGTCTGTATAATTACCGGTAATGCCGTTTGATTTCAGTTCATTCTGTACTTCGGTCAGGACTGTTTCTATTTCAGGACTGAATTTTATCGCAGCAAAAAGACGCATATTATCACTCTTTTCTATATTTCAAGGGCAGGGCAAAAAATGATATGCCCTGCCCTTGAATTTTTACTTTATGTACACTGAATTTACTGCACCGTATTTTATTATATCAGGTTTTTGATACCGTCGCATATCCTTCTTGCAAGTACGGCATTATTCATTGTGTAGAGATGTATACCGTCCACATCATTTGCCAGAAGGTCTATTATCTGATTTACAGCATAAGCCATTCCGGCATCAAAAAGTCCTTCTTTATTATCTTTATATCTTGCGATTATCCTCTCAAGACCGGCAGGCATTACAGCTCCGCAAAGATTTACCATACGATGTATTGATGCCGCTGTCGTTACGGGCATGATGCCCGGAGTTATCGGCACATCTATATCCGCTATCTTGCATTCATCAAGCATTTTATAAAAATTATTGTTATCAAAGAAAAGCTGTGAAATAAGCACGTCCGCACCCGCATTTACCTTTTTGCGAAGGTTTCTTACTTCCTCTATCCTGCTTTTGTCCGGAGTTGAGGGATGGACTTCGGGATAACATGCTCCTGCTATACAAAAATTGGTTTTTCCTCTGAGATATGATATCAGGTCGCTCGCATGAGTAAAATCATTCTTTACCGGTATTCCCTCTCTTTTATCACCTCTGAGTGCGAGTATATTTTCTATGCCCTCGGCTTCAAGTACTTTTACAAATTCATCTATCTCATATTTATCATAGCAAAGACATGTAAGGTGAACAACAGGCTCTATACCATATTCATTCTTTATCATTTTTGCTATCTCGATAGTCCTGTTATTGTTTGAGCTTCCCCCTGCTCCGAATGTTACGCTTATGAAATCAGGCTTTAATTCTGCAAGAACATCCAATGTATCTGCTATATTCAGAAGCTCCTCCTCTTTTTTCGGCGGGAATATCTCAAAAGACAACACCTGTTTTTTTCTTTTATGTATCTCACTTATTTTCAATCTATTTTTCCTCTTTTCTTTCAATTATACCAACTGTTTCCCTGTCGTTTTTCTTATCAACAACTGTCTGAAACCAATAATAATTCTACCATATATATTTAAAAATTTCAACCGGCGCACCGTAGGTAACATATCAATTTTATTCTAAAGAAAAACATTTTTTTGCATTGCGTTCTATAATGCTTTCGAGCATTTCTTCGGGGATGTCCATAACCCTTGAAAGAGTAGCGAAAACCGTACTGAGATTAAGAGAGTTATTCCTTTTGCCTTTACATCCGACAGGTATAAGATATGGGGAGTCTGTTTCGAGAACCATCTTTTCCGGAGGAAGTACCGGCAGATCACGTATAAATTCTTCATAGCCTTCCCTGTTTTTTGAATATGTGCATGAGCCGCCTATCCCTAAAGAAAAACCAAGATCTGTATATCTTTGTGCAGTATATGCACTTCCTATAAAACAGTGACATACACCCTTGAATTGTTTTCCGTAGCTTTCCAATATCTCCAGTGCATCTTCGTGACAGCCCCGTACATGAAGTATCAGCGGCATATCAGTTTCAAGAGCAAGTTCAAGCTGCATTCTGAAATATGTCTTTTGCAGTTCCTTATCCTCTTCACAGCTCACTTCACGGGTATAGTCCAGTCCTGTTTCTCCTATAGCAACGGTTTTAGGTGTTTTAATAAGGGTACGAAGTATATTCTCACAACCATTCAAGCCGTATATCCGGTTTTCAGATTTTACTCTCAAAGGATGTATTCCCGAACCGAATGAAACCATATCATTATTCGCAAAATATTTACGCATTATAAAATTACTTTCCATATCAATAGCTGCTTCTACAATATGAGTAATACCGTTCTCACGCAGCCTTTCGAGCAAATCCCAGCGGTCACAGTCAAATTCTTTCAAGAAATAATGTGTATGAGTGTCGATCATCGTAATTGCTCCTTTCAATATGATCCGGTTCTGATCTGTACGATCAGCAATGCTTTATATCCGCATTTTAACATATTTTAAAGGATTAAACAATATAATAACGGAATTATAATATCATGTCATGTCTGTTTCAGTCACATTGATTGACACTTTACAGTTCATGTGCTATACTGATTATACTTATCAATAACGAATAATACTTTGAACAAGGAGGTCTTTTCATGGACAAAACAAAAATCAGTAAAAAAATGTCGTATATGTTACGTCACTGTGCAGATCCGCTTTATATCAATTTTAATAATTCAAGCATAGCAAAACGATAATATTTTGCTGTGTAACGTCAGAAACGGAGATGTTATTTAATTATGGACATCAATGACGATAAACGGATATATACTCTCAGTCTTGAAAAACCTTACAAGGCGGTATTGAAAATGGGCGTTCCGCTTATAGCCGGAATGCTGATAATGGTGCTGTATAACCTTGTTGATACATATTTCATAGGACTGATGAAAGATGACTACCGGCTCGCAGCAGTTAATTTAGCCTATCCTGTTATGATGATAATGATAGCTGTATCAAACATGATAGGTTCAGGCTCTGCTTCACTTATAGCAAGAAGTCTGGGCGCAGGCTGTAAAGAAAAAGCCGACCATACACTCACTACCGGCCTTCTGCTCACAGTTATAAACAGTATCATAGTTACAGCCGCAGGTCTTATATTCCTCCCTGTGATAATCAGCAGTCTTGGCGCAAAAGAAAACACCTTTATCTATACCGAAAGTTATGTAAGGGTATTGTTTATCGGCAGCATTTTTACAATGGGTAACTATACCCTCGGTCAGTTACTCAGAAGTGAAGGTTCAGTAAAATACTCAATAGTTGGAATGATCGTCGGAACTATAGTCAACATTATACTCGATCCTGTCTGCATATTCTGTCTTAACATGGACATAACCGGTGCAGCTATAGCAACTGTCATAGGTAACGCTTCCGGTATGGTAATATCTCTGATATTCTATATCCGGAAAAAGTCACTTCTTTCCCCTTCGTTTAAATACATAAAGCCGACAAAGGAAATTCTTAAAGAAATATTCTGGGTAGGTGTTCCTGCATCACTTGAAACATTACTTACATCTGCGGCATTCATCATAAACAACAACTTATCTGTTGCTTACGGTGAACTGACTGTTGCGGCAATAGGCATATCTCAGAAAATACTCTCTCTCGGCAGCTATATTTATCAGGGCTTTGCTTCCGGTACACAGCCGATCATGGGATTTAATTACGGGGCAAAAAATTTTAAACGTATGCTTAAGGTACTCAGATCGGGAATTATCGTTGTAAGTCTGACAGAA
>JBGVAQ010000210.1:0-3997 GCA_045224775.1 Acutalibacteraceae bacterium
TTTATATAAATATTTTTATTTTAGTGAGCATAACTTTTCTTGCTGTTTTATGCTGAATATGGTATAATATATATAATTTTCATTTTAAAAATCAAGAGGTGTTTGTGTATGTTTTTCAGACTTTTGGATCAGTCGCCGCCCGAATCATCGCAAAGCGTTGAAGAAACATTAAATCTTATGCAGAATTGGCTCAATAATTCCCTTAACTGGCTGATTTCTTTTTTACCTAATCTTCTATCCGCAATAATAATATTTATCATTGGATGGTGGGCGACCAACTTCATCTGTAAAATGATAAAAAAAGCCTTTGCCAATGCCAAGGCTGATATTACAGTTGTTTCATTCCTGAATTCTATAATAAACTTCGCACTGAAAACCATAGTAATTATAGGTGTGCTTTCAACACTCGGATTTGATGTCACTACGATAATAACTACAATAGGCGCTGCCGCAATCACTGTCGGTCTTGCACTTAAAGACAGTCTTTCAAATTTCGCAAGCGGTACGCTTATCATACTCAACAAAAAATTCAAGATAGGCGATTATCTCGAAACCGAGGGCTTAAAGGGTATTGTAGTAAAGATAGATATGATGTATACTACACTATGTACATACGACAATAAGGAAATACTTATACCTAATTCCCGCCTTACAAACAACAATATCATAAACTACTTTGTACAGGAGGAAAGAAGGATAGACCTTATCGTACCAATAGCTTACAGCGAGGATATCCAGAAAGCAAGAGAGGTAATAATGACACTCATCAAAAACAATGAAATGGTCGTACAGGAAAAGCGCAACCGTGTTGCTGTTGACAAGCTTAATGAAAGCAGTGTTGACCTCAGTGTATGGATATGGTGTCATTCCAGTGATTACTGGATATTGCTTGAGGATATGCAGGAGAGTATTAAAAATTCTCTTGACGCTAACCACATTGCTATACCGTTCAATCAGATGGATATACATCTTGTTGAAGACAAAACAAAAAATTCAAAGGAGAGCTTGAAATGATACTTGCAATAGATGTCGGAAATACAAACATTGTTTTAGGAGGTATAGAAAACGGCGTTACAGCCTTTATTTCAAGGATTGCAACAGATACCAAAAAAACCGAGGATGAATACGCCGTACAGATAAAAATAATAACCGAGCTTAACAACTTCTCACCCGATATTTTTACAGGTACAATAATATCTTCCGTTGTTCCTCAGATAATCGGAACTCTCAAAGCCGCTGTAAAAAAAGTTACCGGATATGTGCCTATGGTAGTAAGTCCCGGACTTAAAACAGGTCTTGACATAAAAATAGACAATCCGGCTCAGTTAGGAAGCGACCTTGTTGTAGGTGCAGTCGCCGCCGCTGCACTCTATCCCAAGCCGTTCATGGTCATTGACATGGGTACTGCAACTACCATCTGTGTCGTTGACAAAAAAGGCTGCTACAGGGGCGGTATAATCATTCCCGGAGTAAGAGTCGCTATGGAGTCACTTACAAAAAATACCGCACAGCTCCAGAGCATAGGTCTTGAAGCTCCCAAAAAGGCAATAGGCACAAACACGGCAGACTGTATGCGTTCCGGTATAGTTTTCGGAAACGCTGCCATGATAGACGGTCTTATCGACAGAATGAGCCGTGAGATAGAAGGTACGCCTTCTATCATAGCAACAGGCGGTCTTGCCGGAAGTATCATACCGTATTGCAGCCATGATATAATAATAAATGATGAGCTTCTGCTCATTGGTCTTGAGCTGATATTCAAAAAGAACCTTCAGACATGATATCATATATATTGTTCCTGCTGTGTTCTATAGCCCGCTTGAATATATACTTGTATCTCAATTACCTTACATAAAATTATTCAAGTGCAGGAAAATGAAATAAAGCTTTATATCCGAGAAAAGGGACGGTACATCATGTACCGTCCCTGTTTTTTGTATATTCGTTTGTATGGAGAAGCTCATTTGCCCGTTTTATCTGTTCATCATCCGGAACAGGTACACCTTCAAGTGTGTATGGTATGCCAAGCTCCGCCCATTTCAGAGTACCGAGAGTGTGATAAGGCAGTATCTCCACCTTCTCAACCGTATCAAGTGTTTTTATGAACTCATGCATACTCATAAGATCTTTTTCATCATCTGTAACACCGGGTACAAGAACGTGTCTTATCCACATTTTCTTTCCGTGAGCGGAAAGATACTTTGCCATTTCAAGTATATTGGCATTGTCAACACCTGTAAGTGACAGGTGTGACACACTGTCCATAGCTTTAAGGTCAAGCATGAAAAGATCAGTAACAGCCATAAGCTTATCAAAACGTTCAAGATACGTTTCATCATTTCTGAACGGCTCACCGGCTGTATCAAGTGTAGTGTGTATGCCCTCCTGCTTTGCAAGTGTAAAGAACGCAGTGATGAAATCAAGCTGCAATAACGGCTCGCCTCCGCTTACGGTTATACCTCCGTTATCCTTCCAGTAAGGACGATACCTTACAACATGCTTAAAAAGCTCTTCCGCAGTATATTCCCTGCCCTTTGATGTCCATGTATCCGGATTGTGACAAAACCGGCATCTCATACGGCAGCCGCTGAGAAATACTACAAAACGTACTCCCGGTCCGTCTACAAGTCCGAATGTTTCAAGTGTATGGACATAGCCCTTTGTATTCTTATCTGTCATATACTCATCACACCAGAAATCACATTGTACATTGTACATTGCACATTGTACATTGCACATTGTACATTGTACATTTTACATTGTCTTATGACATGTACGTGCGATAACATCAAGCTGCTGTTCTTTTGTAAGGTCTATGAACTTTACCGCATAGCCTGATACACGTATCGTAAAATTAGCGTACTCCTCTTTTTCGGGATGTTCCATAGCATCTATCAGTTTTTCTGTACCGAATACGTTTACATTCAGATGATGTGCGCCCTGATCGAAATATCCGTCCATTACCTGAACAAGATTGTTTATCCTCTCACTCTCATCATGTCCGAGTGCATCGGGACTGATAGTCTGTGTATTTGATATACCGTCAAGTGCCCAGTGATAAGGCAGCTTTGCAACGGAATTGAGTGATGCAAGAAGTCCGTTCTGCTCTGCACCGTAGCTCGGATTTGCTCCCGGTGCAAGCGGTGCGCCTGCACGTCTTCCGTCAGGCATATTGCCTGTTGCCTTGCCATATACAACATTTGATGTTATTGTGAGTATAGATGTTGTAGGCTCGGAATTTCTGTAGGTGTGGTGCTTCTTTATCTTTTCAAGGAATGTGCGCAGCAGCCATACGGCTATATCATCAGCACGGTCATCATCATTTCCGTAGCGTGGGAAATCACCCTCGATAGCGAAGTCAACACATATACCCGCATCATCCCTGAGTGCCTTTACCTTTGCATACTTTATTGCACTGAGTGAATCCACAACATGTGAAAAGCCTGCTATACCTGTTGCGAATGTACGGCGTACATCCGTATCTATAAGAGCCATCTCGGCTGCTTCGTAATAATACTTATCATGCATATAATGGATAAGATTAAGTGTATTTACATACAGACCTGCCAGCCAGTCCATCATATCCTCATATCTTTCAACTACCTCATAGTAATCAAGATATTCGGAGGTTATCATTCTGTACGGAGGTGCTACCTGCTCACGTGTCTTTGCATCTACACCGCCGTTAAGAGCATAAAGCAAACACTTTGCAAGGTTTGCTCTTGCCCCGAAGAACTGCATCTCTTTACCGGTCTGTGTAGCTGAAACACAGCAGCATATAGAATAGTCATCGCCCCATACAGGCTTCATTACATCATCGTTCTCATACTGTACCGAGCTTGTATTTATAGATATCTTTGAAGCGTATTTCTTGAAATTATCCGGCAAAGCAGAAGAATAAAGAACTGTAAGGTTAGGTTCGGGAGAAGGTCCCATATTTTCAAGTGTATGGAGAAAACGGAAGTCATTCTTTGTTACCATGTGCCTGCCATCACAG
>JBGVAQ010000211.1:0-3153 GCA_045224775.1 Acutalibacteraceae bacterium
CAGAAAACTTCCGGATGGCCAAAAAGCATCCGAAAAAGCTGTTCAGCTTGCAAAATCACTTGGATATAACTTGCTGCCAAGCGAAACCTATGTAGCTCCTTTTGAGAGACAGAGCTGGTTTAAGGTTCGTTAACACTTACAAAAAATAGCCTATATTTTTAGAGCATCCGATACCGGTCGGGTGCTCTTTTTTTATTTCCGTCAATCATAATATATACGAGCGTAGAACTATTCAGTGTGGAGTTTTACGTATCTTATTTTGGGAGGTGAAATTTGGCATCCTCACACACAAATACTTTAAAAGGAGACAAATAAAGATGAAGGTTATCAAAAGAAATGGTCAGGAAACAAATTTCAGAAAGCAGAAAATAATAGATGCAGTAACAAAAGCAAACAATACGGTGTCACCTAATGAGCTGACAGAAAACGAAATCAATGAAATCGCTCAGTATGTTCATTTTAAATGCACCAATCTTAATCGTGCTTTATCCGTAGAAGAAATCCAGGATATGGTAGAAGATCAGATAATGGCTCACGGTGCTTATAAAACAGCACGACATTATATTACATACAGATATAAAAGAGCAGAGCTTCGGAGAGAGAATACTACAGACGGAAAGATTATGAGTCTTGTTGACTGCAATAATGAAGAGGCTAAGCAGGAGAACAGCAACAAAAATCCGGCAATCAACAGTGTTCAGCGAGATTATTTGGCTGGTGAAGTCAGCCGTGATATGACGGAAAGATTGCTGCTTCCCCAAGATGTAGTTGATGCACATAGAAAAGGAATAATACATTTCCATGATACAGATTACTATATCCAGCGTATGCACAATTGCGATCTTGTCAATCTTGATGATATGCTGCAGAACGGAACGGTTATCAGCGGAACAATGATTGAAAAGCCGCATAGCTTTTCTACAGCATGTAATATTGCAACTCAGATCATTGCTCAAGTAGCCTCGAACCAGTACGGGGGCCAAAGTATGAGTCTTACTCATCTTGCTCCGTTTGTAGATGTCTCTCGTCAAAAGATCCGCAGAGAACTTAGGGAAGAGAACGAAGTTAGCGGCACAGAAATGTCAGATGAAGTGTTTAACAAAATTACTGAAATACGTGTTCGAAGAGAAGTAAACAAAGGTATGCAGACCATACAGTATCAGGTTGAGACTCTTCTTACTACAAACGGACAGGCTCCGTTCTTATCAGTATTCATGTATCTGAATGAAGCTGAAAATGAACAGGAAAAAGCTGATCTCGCTCTTATAATTGAAGAAGCTCTTACGCAGCGCATTGAAGGAGTCAAGAACGAGAAAGGTGTATGGATTACTCCTGCTTTTCCTAAGCTCATATATGTTCTGGAAGAAGATAATATTACAGAAGACAGCAAATACTGGTATCTAACAGAACTTGCTGCAAAATGTACTGCAAAGAGAATGGTTCCTGACTATATCTCTGAAAAGGTCATGAAAGAGCTTAAGGGGGATGTATATACCTGTATGGGGTGTCGATCTTTCCTTACTCCTGACAGATTTACTGATGCTGGTATCAAGAATATCGCAAACGCAAAGAATTATAAAACCGGCAAGCATAAATACTATGGTCGCTTCAATCAGGGTGTTGTAACATTAAACCTCGTGGATGTAGGTTTGTCGGCAGAGAAAGACATTGAAAAATTCTGGGAAATCCTCGATGAACGAGCTGAGTTGTGCCATAAAGCACTAAGATGCAGACATGAAAGACTCAAGGGGACATTATCTGATGCAGCTCCGATTCTTTGGCAGTATGGTGCGCTTGCAAGGCTCAAGAAAGGTGAAAAGATAGATAGGCTGCTGTATGATGGATATTCAACCATTTCGCTTGGATATGCCGGACTGTGGGAGTGCGTTTACAGCCTTATCGGGAAAAAGCTGACTGAACCCGAAGGAAAAGAGCTTGGCCTTCAGATCATGAAAAAACTTAATGCTTATTGTGCAAAGTGGAAGTCCGCAGAAAACATTGATTACAGTATTTATGGTACTCCGCTTGAAAGTACCACCTACAAGTTTGCAAAATGTATGCAGGATCGTTTTGGACTAATAGAAGGAATTACTGATAAGAACTATATTACAAACAGCTATCATGTCCATGTCACTGAAGAGATCAATGCGTTCGATAAGCTCTTGCTTGAATCGGACTTTCAAGCACTATCTCCCGGTGGTGCTATAAGCTATGTTGAAGTACCAAATATGCAGAATAATATTCCTGCAGTTTTAAAGATCATGCAGTTTATTTATGATCACATCATGTATGCAGAACTCAATACCAAGAGCGATTTCTGTCAGGTATGTGGATACGACGGTGAAATTCAGATCGTATCAGATGATGACGGGAAACTTGTATGGGAGTGTCCGAATTGCGGCAATCGTGATCAGAATAAGATGAATGTGGCTCGCAGGACTTGCGGTTATATCGGCAGCAATTACTGGAATCAAGGCAGAACTCAAGAAATCAAGGACAGAGTTATTCATCTAAGCAACTCTACAATAAGATAATGATACGAAAATGGGCAGCGGCAATCAATCGCTGTCCGTTTTATTGCACAGATTGTGCAATATGCGCAAATCAGAGGTGCAATCTTTTTGTACTTTTACCTTGCAAACTTTTTAAAACAGAATTATAATATAGGTAGATAAATATCATTTTTTACTACTTGTTTTACCACAGAAGGAGGGAGATCAGTGGTCAGTAACATTGTAAATCTAAGACCTATCACTATACCATCAGTAAAAGCAACTGTAAATGCTCTATCACCTACTTTTGGAACTCAAAAGCAGTGGGATCGTTATATGATGAAATTCAAAAAACAGGCTTTGGAACTATACAAAAAGATTTGCTACATACCAAAGGAAACTATCCTGTTCGAACATGCTACTTTTAATATGATTATGAACGTTTATTTTGCTTTGTTTGCAAAGTCATATCAAATGAAGCTAGGAAACTTTGATTTTCTTAGTGAGGAAGAAAAGCTAAATATCTCCGGGCTGTTGTTAGAAGATAAAGAACAAAGAGAAAAAGCAATAGAGGCTGCTTTTGATATAGGCTTATCGAAATTTTTGGATCGATCTCAATGTGATCTATACATGATCAGATATGTAATGTCTGAGGACCAGA
>JBGVAQ010000212.1:0-3147 GCA_045224775.1 Acutalibacteraceae bacterium
CATTTTCCTTTTCGGTTATGTTTTCGGTCAGCGGTATCTCGCCGGGCAAAACAAAAACCCTCCATTTCAGATCATCAGGATTCACGGAATTTATCCTGACAAGAATATTGTTGTCAACAAAGCTGACATAAACGGGATGATCCGTATTTTCAAAGTACACGGTCTGCTCCGAAGCATCACTCTCCTCCGGAGCATCACCTGTACCGTTATTGTTTACCGCAACAATGATAACGATAACGATCAGAAATAGCAGTAAGCCAAGGCATCCCAATGCTATATACTTATGGTTCTTGATGTTAGTTATAAAATTATTCATTCTGCTTCCCTGCCAAATCATGGTTCGTTATCTGTCGGAACTTCATCTTCAGAAGTCTCATTTCCGGATTCGTCCTCGACCGGCTCTTCATTGCTTTGTTCGCCGTTATCGGAACTTTCATCATTTGAGTTGCCTTTCCTGCCGGAAAATTCCTCAGACGTATCATCGTAACTGTCCTCGTCCTCATCCGAGCTTTCATTGACCGGATCCTCAACTATCGGTTTGCTGTATTCCGGTTGATGTACGTCATTGCTTGGTTCATACTGTCCGTTACTGCTTTCCTGCGGTGGGTAATATTCAGGCGTTATGTTCTCGGATACAGGAACGGTTATGGTAATGACGTCACAGATCGACGTATTCTTTTTTGAGTAAACCGTTATGATATAGTTCTGTGGGCCGGAGTTTTTATTGACCGGCGGTACGAATCTGAAACCGTTGTTTGTGGTGTAATAGTATTCCGTCGGGACCTCCATATACAGACCGTCAACAAGCCATTTGATCGTTACTCCGAATTTTTCATTATTTCCGAGTATGACAACGCCGATAACATCGCTTTCACCCTCTACCACAAGACTTGCTTCATGGTTCGTTACAAGTCTCTGACGGTTCTCTGTAGAAGAAATATAAGTTCTTAGAGTTACTTTCTCAAAGTTGACTGCCTGCTTTGTGGACGTGAATACAAGATCATTCTTTTTCATCAGCTCGACCTCTCCGTTATTGGTCGTGCCATCTAAGGTTTTTACATTCCATTTTGAAATGTTTGTCTCATCCGCAAGCCGTATTTCAACAGACAACAGCTCATCACACTCAGGCAGGAAGAATCTCAGTCGGGCACTATTGCTGATAAGCTTTCGCTGACCTGTATCATCCGGCTCGGTATAGGTCACAAACTGCTGTTCTTTGCTCTGTATATATTTTCTTGCGTCAAGTATCATCTTCGACTTGGAAGCTGTTCCGCTCTTATAATTCAGGATCATTACGACCTCCGTATCCGACGGCAGATTTCCCGTCTTCTCAAGATCGGTCGTGAATATCAGGTCTATCGCATTGAGTGAGCCTGATCCGATGGTTTTATTGGTAACCCTGTTATGAATTGAGAGCGTATTGGAAAGAGCATATGAATCATGGAATGAATAAGAATTCAGGAGCTCATTACCAACATAAGTATAATTTCCACCCGAATCTTTTTCCTTTTTCTCATAGCTATAATTCATTATCATAGCCGAGTCTATACTTGCGTCAATATCCCCGTAGTCAACGATACGATAGCCGGTTATTTCATCGACATAAGGTATCTCGATGGGTATCTCCGCCATAAAGCCGGGGCCGATCCTATCAATACCGACCTCAGTCAGATAAACATAGGGTGAGTAATACTCCGGTCTTCTCGAGCCCATACCCTTATCAAGACTTGACCTGTATCTGAACGATATTGCAATATCCCTGATACTCGTATTTCCTTCCGATGATCCGAAGAGTGTTGATTCCTTAGTATATGGTCCGAACGACAGCAGCATCTTCTGATGCTTCTTGTCGTATACTGTCATAGATTTAGCCGGAGTTGCGCTCAGTCCGGCAATAGCGGATCCATGTCCGAGACTCATTGTGTATGTATTGACGATAACATTGTCTCTGACCTGCTGGATTATCGCATGGTCAAAAAGCATCGACGAATTCGGGCAGGAAAGACTCAGCTTTTTCGCACTCTGCATATTCTCTGCCGACAACCCGAGGTAATAGAACACTGCATCATCTGTCCCGCTGCCATAGGTATTCATCGGACTTTGCTTTATCTGCATTACCTTGGAGAAAGGAAGATTATACTGTAAAGCAGTGCTGACAGAAACCGACGCAATATCTCTTGATTGCTTTGCCGGATAGACATAGATATTTACCGTATCCTTCGTGCTTTCGGGGTACTTCGTGACAGCAGGCGTCCACCCACCGCTTGTAAGCTGCGGCAGCTCGTTGTACGAAACCGGTATTGTTATCGGCTCGGACATACCAGAAGGCAATATGAGTTGAACATATTTGGTTGTGCTGTCCTCAAGCTCCATCATGCAACGCTCGGCAGTTTCCATTTTGCGGTAATATTCCTTATCCTGTGTCAGAGAGATAACGCCGCTGTCAGTAATTATCGTAAACAATGACAGACCGCCCACAACCCATTGTGCTTGTCCGGTGCTTCGGTTCATACCCTGGAATGTGATACTCGTTATCGTTTTTGCGTTTGGCAAAGGCGGGAATATGAATCTGTCCCTGTGATTCGGACGC
This sequence comes from Acutalibacteraceae bacterium, assembly GCA_045224775.1. Classification (GTDB taxonomy): domain Bacteria; phylum Bacillota; class Clostridia; order Oscillospirales; family Acutalibacteraceae; genus UBA1213. The sequence continues at coordinate 2,591 of JBGVAQ010000212.1, forward strand.
AGCATCCACTCCGGATCGGAAACAGTACCCATATTATCGAAAAGTGCCTGATTGCTGCCGTCTGATTTAGCCTCAAACGAAACCGGCTGTTTATTCATGTAATCATACATTCTCGAAATAACATCAAAGCTCATCGTCTGTGGCTCACCGTTATAGTCAATGTATGCAACATCAGCCGAAAGGCTTGCCTTGAATTTTGAAGAGGTCGTCTGGTTAAAATCCGGATCGTCCACGAGCCACGGCAGAACCTCTATCTCGCAGAACAGATTGACCACATTTCTTCTGTATGATACCGGATATGTGCTTGATATCTCAAATACCGATCTTCCGGAACTTCCGACGATTGAGGAGCCTTCGGCTGTATCATGATAATCAATGTCGATCCAGCCAACATCATTTATAACATACTGCATACATGTTCCGCCGTATGTGCGTTCGGTGACGGTAATATACTCAATATTCAGCTTATCAAATTCGGTTGTCTTTTCTCCGGTATCCTCAGGTATGATCCTGACAGATGTCAGTTCGTTATAATCCCGGTTTACGCTTATAGAAAA
>JBGVAQ010000213.1:0-3204 GCA_045224775.1 Acutalibacteraceae bacterium
AAATCTCACAGTTTTGTTATTAGCCGTAAATTGTTATCTGATTATTAGGATGATACTCAACATAATAGCTTTTGTTATAGTAATTCCATGTATTTCCCACAAGAGTTTTAACCCCAACTTTGAGACAGAAGTAAGCTGCCATAGTTCTTCCACTATCTATTAAACTATAGCTTTTTGAGAGTACGCTTACATCTGTATTACTATTGGCACCAAATGCGGTATAGTTTCTCACATTGAAATGTTTAGTGCAGAATAAAAATACCGAAAGTTGCAGATAAAAACGGAGAAAGTTGCATCTCCGTTTTGGAGAAAATTGCAGAGGATAAAAATCCATTGCAGACATTCATAATAACCATTATCCTTGTTCAGTCTAGCAAGACAAATAAAGAACAAGGAGGAAAGGAATGTTAGCAATGGATCAGATACATCGTATCAGACAACTTTATTATGAACAAGGTCTGAATATATCTGAAATTGCCAAAAGAGAAGGCAAAGACTGGAAAACGGTTCGGAAGTACATAGATCAACAAGATTTCAATATACCAGAAGCCGGACCAGCGCCAAGACCATCATATCCCAAATTAGAGCCATACAAACCCCTGATTGACCAGTGGTTGCTGGGAGACTTGAAGGCTCCTAGGAAACAGCGGCATACAGCGAAAAGGGTTTATGCCCGATTAAAAGAGGAAGATGCAAATTTTAACTGTTCGTATCGCTTGGTAGCACAATATGTATCTGAGAAAAAGCAGAGCCTTAATCTGAAGCACTCAGCAGGATATATTCCATTGATTCATTATCCCGGAGAAGCTCAGGCAGATTTCGGTGAGGCCGTTTTTTTCGAGAATGGAATAAAGCACACGGGAAAATACTTTGTAATAGACTTCCCATATAGCAATGCCGGTTATGTCCAACTTCATTACGGCGAAAACATGGAATGCCTGCTCGAATCACTCAAGGCGATCTTTGAGCACATCGGCGGTGTTCCGACCGAAATCTGGTTTGACAACACCTCGACCATAGTCACAAAAATAATGCGTGGAGGTGGCCGAGAACTCACAGAACGGTTCATTCGATTTCAAGAACATTACGGATTCATAGCAAAATTTATGAATCCACACTCCGGCAATGAAAAAGGTGGCGTTGAAAACAAAGTAGGTTATGACCGAAGGAACTTCTTTGTTCCCATTCCGCGCTTTATCTCTATTCAGAAGTACAATAGCGAACTACTTAAACTCTGTGATGAAGATACCGACCGCAATCATTACCGCTATGAAGAAGAGACCATCTCCGAACGTTTTGAGATAGATACGAAAGCGTTGCGCATCTTACCCGATATACCGTTTGATACAGCACAGTATAAATGTGTATCCACGGACAAATGGGGAAAGTTTTCCTTGTATGGAGGAAAACATATCTACTCGGCGTCACCAGGTTTCGCACAACAGGAAATCTGGATAAAGGTTACTGCGGAAGAAGTGATTGCACTCGATCAGAAGCAACAAGTAATTGCAAAGCACCGGCGATTGTATGGAGACGAAGTACAGGAAAGCATGCAATGGCTGCCATATCTGAAGTTTATTGCCAAAAAGCCACGATCACTTCGCAACAGTGGAATCTATACTATGATGCCCGAAAGCATGCAGCAATACCTTGATAATTGCCAAAACAGCGAACGAGGAAAGATACTCAAGGTGTTGTCCGAGCTCACAGAACGTTCGGGCTTTGAAAATGCAGTACAAACCGTGGATCAGGCCATAGCATACCAGGCGAATGACGCTGCAAGTCTGCAAAACCTGTTCCGTAGGTTGTTTTCCGATATGCCTGAACTTCCACCATTGCAGCTCCCTTCCGATGTGCCGGCTCTGACGCAACTTCCATCTGGAATACAGCAGTATGACACATTCCTGGAAAGAAGGTGTTCCGGATGACCGAGTACCTTTACCAACAGGAGATCAGGGATTGTTGCAAAAGATTAAAATTGTCATCGGATCTGGCACAGCGTGCACTGACGACAACAGGAGATACTCATCAGGAATATCTTTACCACGTATTCAAGGACGAACTACAACTTCGAGCAACAAAAAGGGTTCGCTCATACATTAATACAGCAGGTTTTCCAAGACCGTATGATTTCTCCCAATTTCGGGATGACGAGGTTGAGTTCCAGTCGGACTGTTCGATGGAGAGTTTACAAGCTCTTGAGTTTTACGAACAGAGAAAAAACATCATCATGTACGGCGGAACAGGAACCGGAAAAACAATGCTCTCAACCTGTATTGGAATACGGCTATGTGAAAACTCGATTCCTGTAAAGTTTTACAGGACTGCATCTCTGGTCAACCTGCTGTCAGAAAACAAGTTGGGAGGCACTCTTAGTTCGTTCTACAAAAAACTGAATAAGGCTGACGTTTTTATCCTCGATGAATTCGGATATGTTCCATATGATCGTATGGGTGCTCAACTATTATTTGATTACCTTTCGGAGATCCATGAGCACAAACTGATTATTCTCAATACGAATCTGGAATTCTCCCGTTGGGTCAATGTCTTATATGACGAGCAAATGACATCTGCCCTCATTGGAAGGCTGACGCATCATTGCCATCTGATCTTGTTCCCGGGTGGCAATAACAGGCTTCGAGAATCCAGTTTGAATGAAACCTACCACAACATTGCATCCCGAAACCATACCGAGGAGGATAAATACTGATGAATAATATGCCTATTTCAACAACGGACAATAATGCATCCATTCTCGATACTTTCGTTCTTGATGCCCCTAAATGCCTCTCACGGAACGAAATGTACGAATACATCTGTCGTCTCGAGAAAGAATTTGAATTAATCCAAAGCTATCTCAATAGCAGAGGGTTGTGGGATATGGTGGAACACCATGTTTCTCCGTTGCTCATCAATCCCATCCATGAGCGTTGGGAAATACTGTTGCGCCACAAGAATGATCCCGATTACATCGCATAAATAAAGTTAATGTTATGTCTGCAATTTCCAGACTGGTCATCCCAGTCTGGAGACTGCTTGCAACTTTCTCCATTTTGGAGATGCAGAATTCTCCATTTTATTCTGCAATTTTCTCCAAATTGTTCTTGCAAAAAACACATTGAAAATAAAAGTTGAGCCGCTACTATTTTGCGAATAATCAATTGTAGCAGTAAATGTTATTTGGGCATATCTTCCGTTTGGCAT
>JBGVAQ010000214.1:0-1494 GCA_045224775.1 Acutalibacteraceae bacterium
GCTTGCACCTTAAACTGAGTAACGGTCAGATGTTCCTCGGTGCTGCCACGCTCTCCACGCTCCACATCGGTATATCCGGCAGCTTGCATGAAATTGAAAAAGTCATCCTGCAACACACTGTAGGACGACTTCAAAATCTTTTTTCCTTTTGTGTTCAACATGGGATTGCCGTTCCCGTCAAGAACAGGTTTGGATTCCCATTTCTTACTGCGGCTGACCTGCATGATCGTTTCCTTGACTGTTCCCCGGAGGGCTTCGTCCTTGCACCGCTTCGACCAGAGAATCTGTTTTTCCACCACCGGGATATAGACCACATGAAGGTGGTAGTGGTACACATCCTCGCCAAGAGCTTCCGACATTGCCCGGTTGCGCTCATCGGCGTGCATGACAGCAGAGAGAATATACTGCTCACCGCCTACAACCTCCACGGCGGCTTTATAGGCATCAGCGTAGAACTGTTTGGCAAATACATAGCCGCCGTGATTATAGAAGTAAGCGGAGTTCACATCGAATACCAGCTCACCGTATTTCACGGCATCCGCTTTCAGACCTCTGGTGGAGATCACCTTGTCCTGTTCCATCTGCGTAAACATTTCTTCATATCCGGCTGTCGGTTCTTTGAAATGAATGTTCAGAGAAGAACGCTCCGGCACGATGTCCTGATTGCTGTAACTGTCTTTTTCCCGTTCATTGTGTTCCTGCACCTTTGCCAGATCATCGGCAGTTTCAATGTCCTGATGGCGGGCAACGGTGCGGTCAATTCCATCATTTCTTGCCATGGGTCATGCTCCTTTCCGAGAGGATTTGCGAGGGACGAGGGGCTTTCGAGAGGCACTTTTTCAAAGTGTAATAACCCACTATTACACTTTCATCCATACTGGCTGCAAAGTGCCGTGGGCTCTCCGAGGGCTCCTCCGGAGAGGGGGTGCGGTCACTGCGGTGACCTCTGCTGTCCAGTCCGAAAAATGTCCCCGGCCTTTTTCTCTTGTCCAGCCTGTCTGCCAGCGGAATTGCACCACAATCCCTTGCAGACAGCGGCAGCGAACAATCCGCAGTTTTGCCGATTGTATTCACTGCCAGTCCATAGGAAGCACTGCGGCACTTCCTATGGGGACGGGAGCTGCGAGGGGATAAGATACGCCGCATCATCGCTCCCTCCGTTTCTGCCACACGATGTCATAGCCCAGCACATCGGCAAGCTCGATGACCTCTTTGTAGCGGATGCTCTCTCTTTGGAGCTTTGCAGAAAGGTTGGATACGCTGTCCGACCAGTCGTGTTCCTCCGCCAGTCTGTCCACAACCTCCTGCATGGTAAATCCGGCACGGACGATCTGTGCCTTGATTTCATTTCGTACATTACTCATATTGAAAAACCTCCATAATTTTGTTCATGAAAAAGCGAAGCAGCTGCGCCCATTGGCGTGTCCGCTTCGCTGTACCGTGTAATATCTGATTTTCATAAAATGCGATAGAAATACCGCCTGTGATGTCCTG
>JBGVAQ010000215.1:0-10919 GCA_045224775.1 Acutalibacteraceae bacterium
AGGATCAGAGCAGGGAGGCATAAGACCTGTGCTGATAATCCAGAACGATGTAGGCAACCGTTTCAGTCCTACAGTTATAGCAGCCGCCATAACGAGCCGTGATTCAAAGGCGAAGCTGCCGACGCACATACGTTTGTATGCTGATAACAGTGGTCTTTCAAAGGATTCAGTGGTACTTCTTGAACAGATAAGGACACTGGATAAGAGGAGATTAAAGGAAAAAATGGGGACTCTCAACAGTTATGATATGTACAAGGTAGACGAAGCACTGTCGATAAGCTTCGGACTGGGAACAGAGGAAATGAAAAGACAGGCTACATAACAAAATACGATATTCTGTTATGTAAAAAACAAGGATACGGCAGCAGTGCAGACATGAGCTTATGCTGTCGTATTTTTCATTTGTATCGCTTATTACCGACAAAGTTTTCAGATTGAGTGTGGCATAATAACAAGGCGGAGGATGAAGATGAGGCAGACGGTATATATAGACGTGCTTTTCTGTGTGAATTTTATAATTGACTATATAATGCTTGTATCCGTAAGGCATGTAATGTCACTGAAAGCACGAAGGATAAGACTGCTTTTGTCTGCCGCACTCGGAGGAATATTTTCCCTGACACTTCTTCTTCCGCCTGTGAGCTTTATTTTGTCGGCACTTATGAGCATAGCCGAAGCGTTTATAATGGCTGCGGCGGCATTCATGCCTGTGAGGATAAAAACAGTGCTGAAAGCATCGCTGCTGCTGTTCTGTATAAGCTTTTGTTTTTGCGGAGCGATGACAGCGGTGTGTGCTTTGTTCTCTCCGGATAATACGCTCATAAGAAATGGCAGTGTATATATCGGGATATCACCGATAATACTGATACTTACAACACTTATGTGTTATGTTCTGCTCAGGATATTTTACGGTATATTGAATACAGGGCCGGTAAGGAACAGCAGATGTAGCGCAAGTATCGAGCATAACGGAAGGAAAATCAATGTAAAAGGAATGATAGACAGCGGAAGTACACTTCACGAGCCATTTTCAGGTGAATGTGTGATAGTGGGACGAGAAGATGTCTTTGAAGAACTGACAGACGTTAAAAAATACATGGACGGAAGCGGCAGTATGCAGGCTGACAGGAATATAAGATTAGTACCGTTTAATTCTGTAGGAGGGAACGGAGTTTTGCCTGCTTTCAGACCGTCAAAAATAACGATAAGATCAGAAAATACGGAAATAAAAGTTAACGCTTATCTTGCATTGTGCGATAAAAAGGTTTTTTCGGAGGACTGTGAGATAATAGTCCCTTCGGAGCTTATAATGAAAGGGAGTTGACACTTTGAGAGGATCATATCATATTTCCGGAAAGGTATTGTCAGGACTTGTACATCTTAAAACGACACTTGTAGGTACGGACAGCATAAATTACATAAACGGTCCGGAAACACTTCCGCCGCCGCTCAAGGGTGCGGAGGAAGCAAAGGTTATGCAGCTTATTGAAAACGGTGATGAAAAGGCGAGGGAACTGCTTATAACGCATAACCTCAGACTTGTTGTATATATAGCAAAAAAATTTGAATCTCCTTCGGCAAATGTCGAGGATCTCATATCCATAGGAACGATAGGACTTATAAAAGCGGTGAATACATTTTGTCCGTCAAGGAATATAAAGCTTGCGACATACGCATCAAGATGTATCGAAAATGAGATACTGATGTATTTAAGGAAAACCGCCCAACAGAAAAATGAAATATCCATAGATGAGCCGCTGAATGTTGACTGGGACGGAAACGAGCTCCTGATATCAGATATACTCGGCAGTGATGCAGACATTGTAAATCAGAGGATAGAACAGGAGTCGGAGCAGATACAGCTTATGAAAGCGGTAATGAAACTGAATAAAAGAGAGCTTTCAATAATGGAACTTAGATTCGGACTTAACGGCAAAAAAGCACATACACAAAAACAGGTAGCCGATATGCTCGGAATATCACAATCGTATATTTCACGGCTGGAAAAGAAAATAATAAGCCGTCTGAAAAGCGATATGGAAGCATCACTCGGATGATAATTTTTTGTCCGTAAATGATTGTAATTTTACTGCCGATACTCTATAATTATTATAAAAAAGTAAATTGAGAGGTCGATAGTATGAAAATAGTGCTGACAGACGCACAGACAGTCATTGACGGTCTTGTAAACGCAGATATACTGAAAAAATTCGGAGAAGTTGATATCAACGGACTTTTGGCATATGAGGAGATAGCCGATGCAGTATCGGATGCAAATATAGTGGTATGCAATAAGACGCTGATGAACGAATATACACTGAGGTATGCAAAAAAGCTTAAATATATAGGGCTTTTTGCGACAGGGTATAATAACATAGATATAGATTACTGCCGCAAAAACGGGATAACGGTATGCAATGCAGGCTCATATTCAACCAATGCTGTAGCACAGCATACATTTGCGCTTATACTTGAACACTATAATAAAGTTGCAAGATATAACGAATATGTTCAGGAGGGAAAGTGGAAACGCAGTCCGACATTTTCACCCTTTGTATATCCGCTTAATGAGCTTGCAGGCAAGACGCTGGGTATAATCGGACTCGGAGCGATAGGACAGGCAGTCGCAAAAATAGCGCTTGCGTTTCAGATGAAAGTCCTTGCATATAACAGACATGAAAAAAATATAGAGGGAGTAGTACAGACAGGTTTTGAAGAGGTGCTGAAAACCAGCGATATTGTTTCTGTACACTGTCCGCTTAATGATGATTCGCAGGACATGTTCAACAGTAAGACGTTCAGACTTATGAAACAGGGTTCATTATTCGTCAATACTGCAAGGGGCGGAGTAATGGTTGAAAAAGATCTTCTTGACGCACTCGACAGCGGACATTTAGGCGGAGCGTGTATAGACACTCTGAGAGTAGAGCCTATGGAGGAGGATTGCATACTTATGCAGGCAAAAAACTGCATAATAACGCCGCATATTGCATGGGCACCTGTTGAAACACGCAAAAGGCTTATGAATATAGTTGCGGATAATATAGAGAATTTTCTCAGAGGTACGCCTGTAAATGTTGTAAGCTGACTTGACAGACGGAGAATAATCTGATATTATTGTATATCGTAAATTGAATATCGTGTTATGCGGTGCGAAAGTCTTTGAAAGATTTTTAAAGACCGGTAGGTAATTGGGAATCAGGTGCAGATCCTGAACAACCGTCATTACTGTGAGCGGTATATCCGTAAGTCAGAATACTTCCGTATAACATTGGTAATGCAAGCTTGGACGAAGAAGAAGTGCAGCCGATCTTACGAGTTTATCCGTGTAGAAGTGCGCCTTCCGTCAGGGCTTATTTGATTTGCTTGTGAGTATCAGTTGTGCTTTCTTTGTTTATGCAGAGAAAGCATTTTTTATGGGGCGGATAGTTTATGGATAAGGACGAAAAGATGCTTTATGCGTTAAGTCTTCTGAGGGATAAAGCGGAACAGCTCGGCAGACTGCCAAAAAGAAGTGATTTCAGCGGCAGCGAAGTATGCTTTATAAAACAGAAGCTCGGCCCGTTTCCGAGAGCACTTGAAAAAGCCGGCTTAAAGGAAGCGCAGAAAATATCCTCAGCCGAAAAGAACCGTATAAAGAGAATGCGGAGGAAAAAGGAGCTTAAAAAGCTGTCCGTGAAAAAAGATGCTTTTTCAGAGATTAAACAGGAGGAAGAAAAATGAAAAGGCTCACCAAAATTTTATCTGTCGTGACAGCGGCAGGAATACTTGCGTCAATGTCTGCCGTAACGGCATACGCAGAGAAGGAAGAACAGAAGATAAGAATAGTTATCGAGAACAACACACTTTCAGCGGATGACGGTGCAGACTGGACAGGTACACTTCTTGATGAATGGGTATCGGCTGATACAGACTCAACAGCGGCATCACTTTTGCTTGATGTTCTCGGAAAACACGGTTTCAGCCAGACAGGAACAGAACAGGGATATATCACAGAAATAAACGGTCTTTCCGCAGAGGACGGCGGTTCAATGGGCGGCTGGATGCTGACGCTTGATGACTGGATAACCGATGAAGGCATATCAGCATATACTGTATCTTCTGGAAAGCTTGAAAACGGCGATGAAATAAAGCTTGTTTACAGCTGTTCATGGGGCGCAGATATCGGATATGACTGGTCTGGGAATGATACTTCACTTTCGGGAGTAGAGATAAGCGCCGGAAAGCTCACAACCGAATTTGCAGGTGATAAGTTTGATTATATACTTGAGCTTCCTTCGGATACCGATAGTGTAACCGTACGTCCTCATATGACGAATAAAGCCTACAGAGCAAAGGTTTATAAAAATAACTATACTCCAGCAGAAGCAGGTACGGATATTAAATTCAGTGAAGAATTGGAAGTATCTGACGGCGATGTTATAATAATAGGTACAGCTAATGAAACATGGATGCAGGCAAATTATAATAATGCACAGGAAAGTATCTACCGTATTTCCGTAAATAAGGAAAGCGCTGTTGATACAGATGTTCAGGAGGCTGAAAGCCTGATAAATGCAATAGGTGAGGTTACAGAGTCAAGCAGTGAAGCAGTATTTAAAGCAAGAGCATTTTATGAAGGACTGAGTGACGAGCAAAAGGCGCTTGTAACCAACTATGATGTACTTGTTGCTGCCGAAAAGAAGATGTCTGACATAAAGGAAACTTCAAGGAAGTATCTGCTTGAAGATTTCAGAAGCAACTTTATTGACAAAATGGCAAAAGATTTTTGTGTCGACAGAGAATGGGACGTAATATCGCTTTACGGTTTCCGTGAGCACGATATTATGAAAAAGGTAGATTATATTGACAGCGTTATTGATCTGATAAAACAGACGGGAAGTGAAAAACTCAGTTCTACACGTTCGACTGTAAATTCCGGTGTTATAATTGCTTTGTCATCAATAGGCATAGACGCATCAGATTTTGACGGATATAATCTTTTAAAGCCGCTTGCAGATTTTGAATATGTTGAGCAGCAGGGAATAAACGGAGATATTTATGCACTTATCGCAATAAATACCAAAGATTACAAAATACCCGAATGTGAAGAAGGCTGTGAACAGACAACAGAGGATAAGCTTATAAAGAGCATACTTGATGCACAGGAAGATGACGGCGGCTGGACTATAGATACATGGACAGGCGTTGAAGACGGTTCGGATGCAGACATGACAGCTATGGCATTACAGGCACTTGCACCTTATTATAATAGTGATAAAAACGTAAGGGCGGCTGTTGACAGAGCACTGGTGTTTCTTTCGGAGAATCAGAATGATGACGGTATGTTTGTATCATACGGAAGTGCAGACTGTGAGAGCTGCGCACAGGTCATGATAGCGCTTTGTTCTCTTGATATTGATATATTCAGTGATACACGTTTTATAAAGAACGGAAACGATGTATTTTCAGCACTTATGAAATACTGTACCGGTGATGATCTTATGTTTTCACACTATGCAGGCGGAGAGGCAAATTCAATGTCAACCGTTCAGGCATATACAGCACTTGCTGCACTTTATGATTATAAGGAAGCTGACAGATCAATTTTCTGTATGGACGATATTATCGTTGAACCATTCCATGAAGAATCTTCCGATGTATCTGATGTAAGTGAAAGCAGCAAAGAGGTATCGGAAAGCAGTAAAGATGTATCAGAAAAGAGTATTTCGCCCAATACCGATAATGTAAAGACAGGAGATAATAATTCTTTGGCAGCAGTTATTTTTATTCTGCTGATATCCTCGGCGGCAGTTGTATTTTCAGTCAAAAGATCACGCAATAATTAAAAGTTCCATTTTTGAGAAAGTATTTTAGAATAAGGCAATACCAATAACGGTATTGCCTTATATCTGTATAAAGGAAGTGAAAAAATGCCTAAAAAAAGATACATAATAATAGCGGCTGTTGCAGTGGTATCACTTACAGCAGCTTTTTTCATGTCGGGAAATCCTGTGCAGAAAAACGATATAATAAGTGAGAACTCGGTTTATTCCCGTAGTGAAAGTACAGAAAACGAGAGTAATACTTCAAGCCGTATTATAACGGAAAGTGTTGAGGAAAGTACTTCTCAGGAAAGCAGAATGTCTTTTACTGAAAGTTCTTTTGTTGAGGAAATTTCTCCGGAGGTATCGGAAGAAGTCACGAAAACAAGTCATGTGCAGAAAGTATCGGAAGTAAGTGAAGTGTCAGAAACAAGTGAGATATCGCAAGTTAAAGAGGTATCGACAGTTCCGGAAATATCGGAAGTGCATGAAGTATCCGAAGTAAAGGAAATATCGAAAGTACATGAAATATCTGAACAAGAATCATCTTTTCAGTCGGAAAATGAAAGCTCTGTTCAGATAAGCGAAGAAAGTCAGCCGAACTGTACAATGCTGATAACATGCCATACGCTTGTTGACAATAAGGAGAATCTTAAAAAGAACAAACGTGCACTTGTGAGTGATGACGGAATAATACTTTCCGGAACGGAAATAAATATCACTGACGGTGAGAGTGTGTTTGATGCAACAAAGCGTATATGTACGGAAAGAAAAATACCGTTTGAATTTACGCTTACACCCGTATATAATACAGCCTATGTCGAGGGAATATATAATCTTTATGAATTTGACTGCGGCAGCGGTTCGGGCTGGATATATCTTGTAAACGGAAAAATACAGTCAGTCGGCTGTTCGGACTGCAAACTGAATGACGGAGATATTGTTGAGTGGGCATATACATGCGATTTAGGGCATGATATAGAGGCTTCACTGAGGGAGAATCAATAATGAAAAGCAGCTTTTCGTCTTATCATCCGATAGTGCAGGCAGTGTATTTTTTCATTGTCATGCTTTTTACAATGTTCATAATGCACCCGATAATGCTTGTCATATCGTTAGTGTCAGCATTTTGTTATGCGGTATATCTCGGACGCAGAAAGAGCATAATGATATTTGTGAAATTCGTTCTGCCTATGTCCGTTATGGTGGGGATATTGAATCCGCTGTTCAATCATGCAGGTGTAACGATACTTATGTATCTTCCGGACGGAAATCCCCTTACGCTTGAATCTTTGATATTCGGCTGTGTATCGGGAGCAATGTTTTCATCTGTTATGCTATGGTGTGTATGTTTGCAGCACATAATGTCATCTGACAGGGTTATATATCTTTTCGGCAGAATAACGCCCAGACTCGGACTTATGATTTCAATGATACTCCGTTTTATACCAAAGCTTTCCTCACAGTTCAGACGTATAAGAGCCGGACAGAAATGTATAGGCCGTGATATAACACAAGGTTCATTTTTTACACGAATAAAAAACGGTGTAAGGATGGTGTCGATGCTGGTGCAGTGGTCGCTTGAAAACTCTGTTGATACAGCCGACTCGCTCAAAAGCAGGGGCTACGGACTTCCTCACAGAACTTCATTTTCGCTTTTCAGGTTTTGTTTGCGTGATGCGGTAATGCTTGTATTTACGGCAGCTTTCGGGACAGCGGTGCTTGTTTCACTTTTGACGGAAAGACTTGACTTTTTTTATTACCCGTGTATTTCGGAAGTAGAGAGCGGTTTTGCTGATATTGCAGTATATGCGATATTTTTAATGCTTTGCATAATGCCGCTTATGTCGGATATAAAGGAGGACAGAAAATGGAATGTTTTAAGGTCGAAAATTTAAGTTTCAGTTATCCTAAGGCTGTACAGCCTGCACTGAAAGATGTATCATTTTCTGTCGGTGCAGGAGAATTTGTCACGGTATGCGGATTATCGGGCAGCGGAAAAAGTACGCTTTTAAGACAGCTTAAACCGGCGATAAGTCCTCACGGAAAAAGAGAGGGCAGTATATTTTTTGAGGGAAAGCGGATAGATGAACTCGACAGGCGAAGTCAGACAGAAAAGATAGGTTTTGTAATGCAGTCGCCGGATAATCAGTCAATAACCGATAAGGTATGGCACGAGCTTTCATTCGGGCTTGAAAATTTTGGACTTGATACGTCCGAAATACAGCGCAGGACAGCGGAAACGGCAGCATTTTTCGGTATAGAGAGCTGGTTTGAGAAGTCGGTTGACGAGCTTTCTGGAGGGCAGAAGCAGATACTTAATTTAGCATCGGCAGTTATAATGCAGCCGTCAGTGCTGATACTTGATGAACCTGTCGCACAGCTTGATCCGATATCTTCTGAAAAGTTCATATCGCTTTTAAAGAAGATAAATACAGAGCTTGGCACTACTGTAATAATAAGTGAACATGAGCTTGAAGGTGTAATAGGCATAAGCACAAGACTTATAGTTATGTCATACGGCAGAATAATAGCTGATACAGCACCGGAAAAGGCGGCAAAAAAGCTTTTTGAAATGAAAGATCCGTCATTCCTTTCACTCCCTTCACCGACACGAATTTATGCATATCTTGATAAAAACGGAGATAAATGTCCGCTTTCGGCGGCAGACGGCAGAAAATGGCTTGAAACCTATATAAGTGAAAATGAGTTTATTCCGCCGGAATTGCCTGAAAAAAAGGTATATACAGAAAAGCCGTGTATGGAGCTTAAAAATGTATGGTTCAGATACAGCAGGGAACAGGAAGATGTCCTGAAAGGGCTTGACCTGAAAATATATAAGGGAGAGTTCCTGACTGTTCTTGGCGGCAACGGTACGGGAAAGACAACAATGATTTCGGTTATGTCGGGTATAAATAAACAGTATATGGGAAAGGTCATGCTGAACGGCAAAATTTATAAGGGAAAAGATCCGCATAAAGCAAAAATATCCGTACTTCCGCAGGATCCTCAGGCTTTGTTTCTGAAAAGTACCGTAGCAGATGATCTGAGAGAAATATTTGACGGAACAAATATTGAAACAAGCGAGCAGGAAAGACGTGTAAATGAAGTTGTATCAATTTGTGAGATAGAAAATTTGTTGGACAGACATCCGTATGATCTTTCGGGAGGTGAGCAGCAAAAGGCAGCACTTGCAAAGGTACTACTTACAGAGCCGGAAATACTTTTGCTTGATGAGCCTTCAAAGCAGCTTGATGATGCATATAAATACAAGCTTGCCGGTATAATACATAAGCTGACGGAAAGCGGAAAAGCGGTAGTTGCTGTGAGCCATGACATAGAATTCTGTGCAGATTATTCAGACAGATGTGCTATGATGTTCAATGGCAGGATAGTGAGCTGTGACGAGCCAAAAAGGTTTTTTTGCGGAAACGGTATATATACCACCTCGGTTTGTCGTATGTCAAGGGGAATTGCAGATAATTGTGTTACGGCAAATGATATTTTGAGAGGATTTTTGTCAGAACATAATGACAATGATTTCAGAAACAAATTACCAAAGAAGATACATAAAAGACCTGAGATTAAAAAAACGGATAATGAAAGACAGGAAGTGAAAAGCAGACCAAAATTTTTTTGCGGCATATCAATGCTGACAGTATTTATATTGATACTTCTTCATACGGCAAATGTAATAAAAATACCGTTTCTTTCAACTCATGTATTCATATCGTATCTGCTGATGTTTATATCGGGTATAGCATTCATGCTTTGCTTTAAGAGAAAAGGAAAGCGTATAGATATAGAGTCAGGCAAACGCTTATCCAAAAGAACTGTGATAGTACTTGTTTCATCGGTATTTGCAGTTCTGATTACTGTTGTATTAGGTGCATATTTCCTTGATGACTCAAAATACCTTTTCATATCACTTCTTGTATTGTTTGAAAGCATAATACCGTTTTTTGTAATGTTTGAAAGCAGAGAGATACAGGCAAGAGAATTAGTACTTATGGCTGTATTGTGTGCATTGTGCGTGTCAGGACGTGCGATATTCTATATGCTGCCGGAATTCAAGCCGCTGACAGCACTGGTGATAATATGTGCCGCCGCACTCGGCGGAGAATCGGGATTTATGATAGGCTCGGTATCCATGCTTGTTTCAAATATCATGTTCGGTCAGGGAATATGGACACCGTGGCAGATGCTTTCTATGGGACTTATAGGTTTTTTATCTGGAGTATTGTTCCGCAGTGGTATAATTGTACCATCAAAAATATCACTTGCCATATTCGGCTTTGCAGCGGCATACATACTTTACGGCGGCATAATGAATCCTGCAACGCTGATAATGTCGAGGACGCCGATAAATACCGGAACACTTCTTACTGTTTATACATTCGGTCTGCCGGTAGATACAGTACATGCATTGTCAACGGCACTTTTCATATATATAGGAGCAGAACCTATAATATCCAAGCTTGAAAGAATAAAACTTAAATATGGGCTGGTATTCTGATATGTTTGTGCTTAAAATTTCACTATATATATCTTCTTACATGATTGACAAAATGTATAAAATATTTGTATAATTAATACATAAATTGTCGTAATACCGATAAAAATTTATATAAGGGTAAGAAATCATGAAGATGATATTATCAGCGTTCATATCATTTACGGCACTGATCATTCTGATATCAGTATGTCCTTCGGTAAATGCTGCCGATACATTGTTTTTGTCTATGGAAACAGATAAAGAGGTTATGAGCGGCAGGAATTTCAGTCTGTACATATCATGCAGATGCAGTGACGGTATAGGTGCATTGAGAGCAAAGCTGAGATATGACAAGGAACTTCTTGTTCTTAAATCCGCAAGACTTGAAAATAAAACGAGCAGTGATATATTCATGTATGAAGATAAGCTTGAATATTTGCATCTGTGTTTTACAAATGCACCGGAAAGACCTGAGTACCGTCTTATAAAGCTTACATTTGCACCGATAAAAAAACAGGATGATCTGAGCTATGATTTCGATTTGTTTTTTTGTGAAGCGTGTAAGAACAGTGATGAATATATTTATGCCGATGAGCTGCCGTTTCTGACTGTTGATGTAG
>JBGVAQ010000216.1:0-3719 GCA_045224775.1 Acutalibacteraceae bacterium
TCGCAGTCAACACAGAACTCACAGAGTACACAAAATTCCCAGTCAACCCAAAGCTCAGAGTCTGATACAACATCAGACAGCGATTCATGCTCAAAGGTAGCCATAACATCAGTATCAGACAGCAAGATAGACACATCCGATATATTCTCTGAGCGTGACCTCAGACAATCGGCTGATCTTTCGGACGCAAAGACTATACAGGCAAGCAATAACAAAACTGAAACAATAACAGAAGAAGGCGTATATGTCATAACAGGCAGTGCAAGCAACTTCACAGTAAAGGTCGAGGCTGACAAGGAAGCAAAGATACAGCTTGTTCTTGACGGTCTTACAGTCACAAACGATAACTTCCCTGTTATATATGTAGTATCGGCTGACAAGTGCTTTGTAACAACGACCGACAGCACAAACACACTCACAGTCACAGGCACGTTCACATCTGACGGCGATACAAATACAGATGCAGTTATCTTCTCCAAAGATGATCTCGTACTCAACGGTACAGGAACACTTGTTATAAGCTCATCAAACAACGGTATCTCCTGCAAGGATGATATAAAGATCACAGGCGGAACATATAACATAACATCCGTAAAGGACAGCATTGAAGCCAATGATTCCATATCCGTATATGACGGAAACTTTGAGATAAACTCATCAAAGGACGCATTCCACAGCGAAGATGATGACGACGATACAACCGGCTGGATATACATCAAGGACGGTACATTCAACATCAAGGCCGCAAGTGACGGAATACAGGGAACAACTGTTACCCAGATAGACGGCGGCACAATAAATATAACATCATCAGAGGGTATCGAAAGCACATATATACAGATAAACGGCGGCACAATAAATATAAATGCATCAGATGACGGCGTTAATGCCTCACAAAAGAGCAGAAGCTACGGTACACCGACAGTAGAAGTAACAGGCGGCAGTCTTACCGTCACAATGAGCGGCAACGACGTTGACTGTATCGACTCCAACGGAAACATAATTGTATCAGGCGGTACGGTAAGTGTAAATTACCCGACTCAGGGACCATCCGAGTCCTTCGACTGTGACGGCACAGCAACCTACACAGGCGGCACTATCATAATCAACGGTACACAGGTAGACTCAATTCCGCAGTCCATGATGGGCGGCAGAGGCGGTATGGGCGGCATGGGCGGCAGATTCGGAGGTATGGCTCAGTTCTGATAACAGCCCTGACGTGCAAATAATAAAATAGTCTGACTCTTAGAAATAAGATTCAGTATATAAAATCTACAGAAAGGAATGATAGCCATGAAGCACAAAAAAAGTCTTATAGCTGCGTGTATAATTTCAGCTCTTGTTATCACAGGCGGTGCAACAGTTGCAGCGGCTGAGGGAACATCAGCAGAAGAGCCGCAGAACGGTACAAGCATATCCGAACAGCAGAATGATGCACAGGATAACGGCAGCACCACAGAAAACGGCACAAAGCAACGCAAGCTTAAAAGACAGAAAAAGAACCTGACGAATGGTCAGACGGAAGACGGAACGGCGGCAGACGGTGAAAAGCAGTTCAAAAAACCACACAGACACAAGAAAGCCGACAGCACTACCGAAAGCACTACTGACGGCAGCGAAAGCACAACCGAAGACGGAACTGTAAAACCTGAAAGACGCAGGCACAAAAAATTCGGGAAAGATACTTCCGCTGACGGCACAACAGACGGTACAGCAAAGCCTGAACGCCGCAGAAAGCACATGAAACCATCGGCAGAAAACGGCAGCAGTGAAACAACCGAAAAAGCGGCAGATGCTGATACAGCATCAATGTAATAAAAAGGCTTGTAAAAAGCTCTTAAAAGGAAAAAGTAATTAAAAGAAAAGGTCTGCAAAAACAAAACTCCTGAAAACGCACACGTCACAGAATGCCGGTCATTCTGTGACGTATTTTGTAAAAGATTTTTTTGTACTATGAAAAACTCTCTTTCGGGTGTATAATATATCCATAATATTTTACATCGGGGTGGTTCTTATGCCAAAAATACTTATAGCAGATGACGAAACAGATATATCTATGCTGATAAAAAGATATGCAGAACGTGAAGGTTTTGAAGTAACAAGCGTCGAGGACGGCAGCGATGCGATAGAGATATGTAAAAAAGAGGATTTCGACATTATAATAATGGATGTTATGATGCCCGATACGGACGGTTTTACAGCGTGCAGAAAAATACGTGAAACAAAGGATATTCCCGTTATAATGCTTTCTGCAAGGGGTACGGAATATGACAAGCTTTTCGGCTTTGAAGTCGGTATTGACGACTATGTTACAAAACCGTTCTCCCCCAAAGAGCTTATGGCAAGAATAAAGGTCATAATAAAGCGTCATGCCGTAACATCCGAAAAGAAAAACGACAATATCATCAAAGCCGGCGGTATCGAAATAGACATTCCCGGTCATACGGTATATGTTGACGGTGAAAAAACCGACCTTACAGCCAAGGAATACGGCATACTTCTCTATCTTGTCAAAAACAAGGGCATAGTCCTTTCAAGAGATCAGATACTCAATGAAGTATGGGGATATGACTATTTCGGTGATGACAGGACTGTTGACTGGCAGATAAAGCTGCTCAGAGGAAAATTAGGAAAATACCGTGACGCTGTACATACTATAAGAGGGGCGGGATACAAGTTTGAAGATCAACGTTAAAAGCTTCAAATTCAAGCTGTGGATGTACTTCGTACTTTTCACGGCTATGATATTCATTGTATTGTGGCTGCTTCAGACAGTATTTCTGCAAAGCTTTTATGATGCAATGGTCATAAGCAATACAAAAAAAGTCGCCGCACAGATTGCCTCACAAAGCGGAAGCAGCGATATACAGGAGAAGATAGACGAACTGACAAGGGACAATTCGCTTTTAGTTTTCATCACAAACGAGAACGGTACTATATTATACAGTTCCGATGCCTTCAACGGTATGCACGGCAAGGATATGAAACCTTTCAAAAACGAAAGGGACGAAAAGGAAGATTTTGATGAACAGTTCACTGAATTAAAACAAAAGCACAAAGGCGGCTACCGCATACTGCCCGAAACCTACGGAGAATTTCTGGATATACTGAAATCTGCCGGAGGCGGAACGGCTGAATATAAAACAGGAAGCATTTATATCTGTGGTTCGTACATAGACTATTATGGCTCGGATGAAAAAGCCGTGCTTTATGTAAGCGCATCAATAGACGCTGTCGGTTCATCCGTAAACATAATCAGTATGCAGCTTGTTTGGGTAACAATTCTATCTGTCATTGTCGGATTCATACTGTCATGGTTCATCGCAAGACGTTTTGCGGCTCCCGTTGACAGACTTTCAGAAAAAGCAAGGCTTTTAGGCGAAAACGAATATACGGAAGATTTCACAAAGGGATTCTGCTCCGAGCTTGACGAGCTGAGCGACACACTTGACAAAACCAACATAAAACTCTATCAGTCAAGGGATTTCCAGATGGAGCTTTTAGCAAACGTATCGCACGATCTCAGAACTCCTATAACCATGATAAAAGGTTATGCCGAAATGATAAGGGATATATCATGGGAGGACAAGGAGCAAAGCAGTCAGGATCTTGCGATAGTCATAAAAGAGGCCGACAGGCTCACGGCACTCGTTAATGAAATAATGGAATACTCCGAGCTTAAAACGAACGATATAAAAGAAGAACTTGTTCCCGTAAAT
>JBGVAQ010000217.1:0-2262 GCA_045224775.1 Acutalibacteraceae bacterium
ATAAAAGGAATATTAAGTTCTTTTAGTCCGAACGTTGAGGAAATACACTGATTTAACAGATCACCGGCAAAAATGATGTCTATATCATCAGGTAAAAGCTCCGCTTTTTTTAAGACTGTATTTACAGCTATTGTCTGAAGTGAGCTTTCTGCTTTTTCCCAAGACTCCTGCCCTAACTTATCATCATTGAATGAAATATCGAAATATTCCCCCAAAGGTCCTTCTCTTTCCTTACTTCCTGCTATTCCTGCCGACTCTTCGATGAATATATCATTTTCCATACTTATTGTATATCTGCCTGTTCTTTGCGGCATAAAAAACACCTCCGACAATATTATCCCTTGTCGGAGAGTGTTTATTCAGCATAAATGTCACTGAGAATATAATTCAAAATCCACCGTTCCTGATGGTACGCTTGCTGATATTACCTTTATTGTTACTTCATCACCTATGGAATAGCTTATACCTGAACGTCTGTCATATGTCGAAACAGTACCGTTAAATTCAAAAAACGCTCCGGTTATTGCTGTAAGATCAACAAATCCTTCTATCCCGTTTTCGATACAGACAAATATTCCTTTGGGAGTTACTCCCGATATTATGCCGTTATGGATCTCTCCTATATGAGAGGCCATATATTCTGCCGCATAGCATTTTTCCGTTTCACGTTCTGCTCTTACAGCTCTTAATTCTCTTTCCGATGATATCTTTGCCGACTCACGAGCGAATTCGGAATATTTCCTCTCTATCTCATCTACCGGTACACCGCTTATAAGATCTGTCAGTATACGGTGTATTGATGTATCCGGATAACGTCTTATCGGTGAAGTAAAATGACAGTAATCAGCAAGGGATAATCCGAAATGTCCGAGCGGCTGTGAGGAATACCGTGCCTTTGACATCGTTCTGAGTACCTGTGAGGATATCAGTCTTGAATATTTCGTTTCCTTAGCTTTGCTTATAAGTTCTGCAAGGTCTGTCTGACGAACACCCGATTTTAAGCGTCTTGTCTGAAAGCCGCAGGCTGCCGCAAGTTCTGCAAGTGATGAAAGCTTATCATCTTCGGGGGGTTCGTGTACACGGTAAACAAACGGTATGCCTGCACTTTTTGCATACAGTGCAGCGGCTCTGTTTGCGGATATCATAAACTGTTCAATAAGTTCTTCTGCTTCCCCACGCTCTCTTTCGCTTACACCTATACATACGCCATTTTCGTCAAGCACAAATCTCAGCTCACTGCTTTCAATTTCAAGCTCAACTCTTTGTTTTGCCTTTTCCTTCAATATATCGGCAAGCTCATTTGCAGTGAATATTTCATCATAGACAGCCTTGTATTTTTCTTTCAATTCATCATCAGCTGTACCGTCAAGTATAGCGTTGACTTCCGAATATACTCCACGCACCTTTGATTCTATAACGCTTTTTTCAAAACGATAATCTATAAGCTCTGCCTTTTGATCAAGTGTAAGAATAGCCGAAAATGTCAGCTTTTTTGTTCCTGCATTGAGTGAACAACAGCCGTTTGATATCTCAACGGGAAGCATTGGTATTACCCTGTCGGCAAAATAGACAGATGTTCCCCTGTCCATAGCACTTTCATCAAGTTTGCTGCCCTTAGTTACGTAATGGGAAACATCGGCTATATGAACTCCAAGCTCCCAGCCTTTTTCAAGCTTTTTGACAGATATTGCATCGTCAAGGTCTTTTGCATCTGCACCGTCTATTGTAAATATCGGCTCGTTTCTGAGGTCAAGCCTTCTTGATATTTCTTCTTCCGTAATAGGTTCAGCGGCTTTTATCGCCGCTTCATGCTTAACAGGTACGGAAAACTTTGACGGTATACCGTTTGCATCTATTATAGCATCCGAGCATATCCTTGCCGAGTCTGCACGTCCGTATATGTGGATAACTCTTGCTTTTATCAGCTTTTCTTTCTGGTCATAGGATATTGCCGCCTTGACTTTATCACCGTTTTTACTTTTAAGTTCTCCGCCTTTTATTATTCTTATCCTGTATGCGAAATTATTATCTGGCATGACATATGCTTTGCCCGCCTTGCCTTTTTCACGCTCAATAACACCTGTTATTATTCTTGATCCTTTACTGAGTATCTTATCTACTTCGGCAGAAGGTCCTTTTCCTGTCATGTTTACATTTTTGAGCATGACAGTATCTCCGGGCATAGCACCTTTTGAGTCTGAAGCGTGTATGAATATATCGTCAATTTCTTCATTTTCCGGTTCTGCAAACAAAAAGCTTTTA
>JBGVAQ010000218.1:0-6427 GCA_045224775.1 Acutalibacteraceae bacterium
AGCAGACAGCGGTGATCTTGCAAGAAAAGTCGGTGCTGTTATAGACAACGGACATATAATGGTAAACAATAAGATGGAAACTACTATTCCCGGATTGTTTGCGGCCGGTGATTGTACCGGCGGTACATTGCAGGTGTTCAAAGCTGTCTATGAGGGTGCAACAGCAGGACTTGCTATCATAAATTACCTTAAAAATAAGCCTGAATAAAATCATAGAAAAAGCAAAGGCACGATCCGGAGATCGTGCCTGTTTTTTTGTGTTATGCAAGTACTTTATGTGCAGGTATGCCGTTTCCAGATATCGAGAAAGCTATATTTGTGCTGTGGTCGGCAATACGTTCAAGGTTAGTAAGAAGCTCCATGAACAATGTACCTGTTGTGGCATTGCACTCGCCTTTGCTGAGTCTTTCGATATGGTTGTCTTTATAAAGTTCTGTTTTGTCGTCAATCTCCTGCTCGGTGAGGCTTACGCTTTCAAGGAGCTTTGGATCGGCAGTCTGTATCTCGAAAAGTTTAAGCGAGTCTGTAAGTACCTTGTCAACAAGATTTTTGAGTTCTGTAAGTTCCTCAGTTGCCTTTTCACTGAAATGGTCATCATTTTCAATCAGTCTTGATGCTATCTCACAGATGTTTTCGGCATGGTCGCCTATACGCTCCATATCACTTACTACATGATAATAAGAGCCTACTTTCATAAGGTCATGCTCTTCAAGCGGCAGACCGCTTACTTTTACCATGAATGATGTGATAGCATGGTTGAGGTAGTCGATGACTTCCTCGTTTTCTTCTACCTTTGCAATAGTTTTTTCATCATTGCCGAGAAGTACTTCCATTGAAAGACCAAAGTTTTTCTTTGAAAGCTTGCCCATGCGCTGTATTTCCTTTGATATCTGATTTACAGCGATAGGCGGTGTTTTGAGGATACGTTCATCAACATATTTGAGCCTGCAGGCTTCTCTTTCCTCGTCTTCCTTTCCGGGAATTATGATACATGCTATCTTTACGATGATATTGTTGAAAGGAAGAAGTACAAGAGCAGGAACTACTGTAGAGCATATATGTACAAGTGATATTTGCAGAAGAACATTGTCCGTACAGTTTTGTATTAATGAAGTAAACGGAGTGAACAGCGTTATCAGAGTTAGTATCGATGCTCCGAAAATCGTGAATACGACATAAGAAAGTGAGGTCCGCTTTGCATCCCTTGTTGCTCCCATAGACGAAAGCACAGAGGTGAAACAGGCGCCTATGTGTATGCCGTATATTATGAATACGCTTTCCGGCAGCGCTATTGCGCCGATAGCGCCGAGTGACTGCAATATACCGACAGCAGCCGATGAACTCTGTATAAGAGCTGCAAAAAGGATACCGAAAATAATTCCAAGGAAAGGATTACTTATTGACGATATCATGTTTTTGAAAGAATCGGCTTCTGCAAGGGGTTTGAGGTATGAACTCATTGTTGTCATTCCGAAAAACAATATACCGAAGCCTGCAATTATCTGTCCGGCATATTTGGTATTGCTTTTCTTACTCAGAACGACCATGAAAGCACCGACGAATATTGCTATCGGGGCATACTGATCGATCTTGAATGAAAGTATAAGGCTTGTAACGGTAGTACCTATAGTAGCGCCCATCAGAACGCCCATAGCCTGACCGAGTGTCATAAGCTGTGCATTTACAAAGCCGACAACCATGACAGAAACGGCAGTAGAGCTTTGGATAATAGCCGTTACGACAATGCCGACAAGTGCACCGAGCCATTTGTTCGAGGTGATCTTTTCAAGAAACTTTCTGAGCTTGTCACCTGCCGCAAGCTCCAGACCGTCACCGAGAAGCTTCATTCCGTAAAGAAAGAGCCCCAGTCCTCCAAGTGCGAATATTATTTGTTTTACCATATTTTCATCAATGGCCATAACAGGTCCTCCACATTTTATCATCTTTTAACTTTAACAATTCAATGATATTACATAAATTGCCGGTGTATATTCTCTAAAAGAATTATGACACGATTTTATCATTGTACCAAAATAGATTTATCATTACATTATTTTTTATGCTTATTTCAATATAATGTAAATGTATAAAACAAGCGCATTTTAATAACGGGTGAATATGTTTGAAATATTCAGCTGTTCTGATTTTTTTCGGTAAGTTTTAGCATAAGCTCATATATTTTCTCGGAGGAATTACCTTTGTTGCATTTTTTGATTGCCTGACGCATAGCTTTAAGCTTTTCGGGATGGATTATAAGATTGGTTACGATATCCGTACATGTCTTATCTTTTGTAAGACGTATAGCCATACCGTTTCTTACGAGATAATCGGCATTCTGTTCTTCCTGACCGGGAATAGCCTTGAATATAGCGAGAGGAAGACCTGTAGCGATAGCTTCGGTAACGGTAAGACCGCCGGGTTTGGTAACGATAACATCTGCCATCTGCATATAGCGTTCTACCTTATCGGTAAAGAAAATAAGCTTTGTAGGCTTGGACGGTTTTCTGTGTTTTGAAGAACGCATTGAGGTATGTTTTTTAATATCGGGATGTGCCTGACGTATTTCATACATTGTGTTGTTTATTTCTATCTTAGCGAGATATTTTTCAAAAGTCTGATAGAGTTTTTCATTTTTGCCTGTTATGACTATTATCTGGAAATCAGCGGCTGATTTTACTATTTTATGATAAACTTTAAGTACATCTGTAACGCCGAAGCTTCCTGCCATTATGAGCATAGTGGGTAGAGCGGGATCAAGACCTTCTTCCTCAAAAGCGGACTGAAGGTCGATACTTTCAAGAAATTCTTTTTTTACTGGTATGCCGAAGTTGTACACTTTTCTTTTATCTACACCACGTTCAAGCATTTGATTTACCATTTCTTCACTCGAAAGTACATAAGCATTAACACCCTTGTTTATATATGTCTGATGTATAGCGAAGTCGGTCATAATGCTTATTACGGGGAAAGTCAGCTTTTCACTGACTTTAAGCGAGCAGATAAGCTCTGTTGCGAAGGAGTGAGTTGTTATAACGATATCCGGCTTGAAATCATCTATCATAGGCGTAAGACGTTTTCTGAGCTGGTTTACGGTTATTTCAACAGTTTTATTTATAGGCGTATTCTTATCGGAACCTTTATACAGAGTACCGAAAATATAAGGGGTTTTTGTTGCAAGATAAACATATCCGCTTGTTACAGCCTTATTAATGAACGGACTGACATAATTAATGGTATCATATATTTCGACTACAGACTCACTGTCTTTTGAAAGTATATAGTCTTTGAGTGCGTTTGCGGCTCTCATATGACCGCCGCCGGTTGTTGCTGATAAGATCAAAACTCTCACTGTATGTCCCGCCTTCCGTTTTATTTCATTTGTTAAAATAATTATACAATATTTCTTTTCCAATTTCAATAATAATTTGTGCAAAATCCGCTCTTAATGATGGTATTGTTTGAAAAATTGTATTAAAACAGCTTTTATAAAGGTATAATAAGACAAAATATATATTGGTTGTGTTCTGATATTTGGCGGATTTTAACTTTAAAAAAAGCTTTACATTAGTGGGTATGATGGTGTATTATTAGTAAAGCAGGGTTATATAATTATCGGTATAATGAAAAGGAGGCTTTTGATTATATGGGCAAAAAGAACAATAAGGAACAGCTTGAAGCAAAGTCTGAAGCTGTAAAGGAGTCTGCCGAGATAAAAGAGGAAAAGACCTCAGCCGAGAAGGCAGAGCCTGAAAAGAAGGAAGAAAAAACAGAAGCAAAGGAAACTTCTGAAGATAAGAAAGAAGAGAAAGCGGAGGCTAAGGAAACTTCCGAAGATAAGAAGGAAGAAAAGGCCGAGCCGGTAAGTGACGAAAAAAAGGAAGACAATAAAGAAGAAAAGTCTGAGGACGATAAGACCGAAGATAAAAATGACGAGGCAGAAGAAGAGGTTGTTTTTGCCGATAACGATGTTATCGAAGGTATTCAGAACGTAAAAACAGCTGCTGAAGCTGCCGGCGATGACAGCGATAAGGATGAAAATAACGATTCTGATGACGGAGTTGTTTTTGCTGTTACCGAAAAGAAAAGCGATAAGAAGTCAATACCTGTACATAAGGAAAAGAAAAAATCACCTGCTGTTGCTATTGCAATAGTTGCAGCTGTACTTTGTGTAGGTGCTGCCGCTACCTTCTTCATAATGAACGGAAGAAAGAACAATGCAGTAAAAACTTCTGCCGATACATCATCTTCCGTATCACAGAGCAGTGAAAAGCAGCAGTCTGCAAAAGCATCTGAAAAGGTAAGCGCAGAAAGCTCAAAAGAACACGCAGATCCTGTTGTTGTTTCCGATGGCTCTGTTGCTCCCGAGAAAGAAAGTTCAGTTTCGGAAAGTTCAGTTTCGGAAAGTTCGGTTTCGGAGGGTTCACAGTCAAGTGCAGAGATAGAATATGTTGATACAACAAATATATTCTTTGGCGAGAATGTAACAGTCGAGGGTGTTGATCTTAAAGGAAAGACACTTGCACAGGCATATGATGCTATGCAGGAAAAGCTTCTTGACCTTCGTGACAACATCTCAATAAGTGTTGCATGCGACGGCAAGACATTTACACTTAACCAGAATGATTTTGACTGGAAAACAGATATTGCCGAGGTTCTTGTTCAGGCTTATCATTACAGCCGTGGCGAGCTTGAAAATCCGTCAGTTCAGAAAGAAGAAGAAAACGGCGTTACAAACTTCAAGGTAACTTCAAAAGTAGATAACGACTCTGTAAACAAGGCTGTTGATAAGGCTGCCGAGAAGTTCGATATACAGCCTGTAAATGCAAGGGTTACAAAGTTTGATCCGAGCGCAGCCGAAAAGTTTACATATGCCGACGGTGTAAAGGGACTTCTTGTTGACAAGAAAGTTATTAAGGAAAATGTTGAGAGAATACTTGCCCTTGACGATAAAACAGGCAGCTTTACAGTTCAGGCAAAGGAAGCTGACTTCAAGATCAAGCTCAAGGATATCAAGGCTAATACAAAGCTTATCGCATCTGCCCGTACAAGTGCAAATAACATATATGAGTCAGTTGCAAACATGGAGCTTGCTATAAAAGCAGCAAACGGCTATGTTATCAATCCCGGCGAAACATTCTCGTTCAATACAATGACAGGCGATACAACAAACGGCTATGAGCACCAGTATGATAACGGTGTAGTAGGCAGCTATCTTCCGTCAAAGGCTATTTCAAGAGGTCAGATAGTTATGGAATACGGCGGCGGTATCTGTCAGGCGTCTACAACTATCTATCTTTGTGCACTGAAAGCCGACCTTGAAGTTGTTGAAAGACATGCTCACCAGTTTGCATCTGTATATTGTGACAGAGGTCTTGACGCAACAGTTGACTACGGCAACCTTGATATGCAGGTAAAGAACACACATGAATATCCGGTATTCATAGCTACCTATGTATATGATTATACCGGAAACGGCATAGATGATCTTCTTGTTGAGATGTACGGCCCGATATCAACAGAGTATGACGAAGTAGTACCGGTAGGCTGGGTATCATATGCAGGCGGCGGCGGTTATGACGCAGCAGGCGCTAAGGTATATTTCAAGAACGGACAGGAAGTCAAGAGAGTACTTCTTCCCACAGGTTCTTATGACTACCACTATGACGCAGATACAGTTTACAGCCTTATCCCGTATGATACTGTAAACGGTCCTAAGGTATCACCGACATATTCAAAGCCTGAGATATATTCTCCTAAGGGCTGCGGCAGCAGTGCGCCGATAGAATACGGTACTGCCGAGCAGTACCTCAAAAAAGCTACAGGCTGATAATTTAAATATCAACTGAAAATCCGACTTGGATTTTGAAGCACAGCAGTTCAGCGACTGCTGTGCTTTTTGGTTTTGTGTCAATATTCTGATATAAAAAACCGTCCCCCGAAATAAATTTCAGGGGACGATCAATTATACACAGTATGCTTTTTATCAGATATTCTTTATTACAAAACGCAGGAGCTTTTTCTTGCGTTTCTTGCTCTTGACATACAGGACATTGTGATAAAGGTTTATCATGTTTTTTGCGAAAGCTTCATTTCCGAAACGTTCCGAGCGTTCAAGTGCATTTTCAGACATCTCATGCTGAAGCTCATCATTCTGTAAAATGCTGAGTGTCTTGCTGATAAATTCATCCTTAGTCTTGTATATATAGCCGTTGAATCCGTCATCAAGCACACCTTTAAGACAAAGATCTTCTCTGCATATAAGAGGCAGTCCGCAAGCCATAGCCTCAAGATAGGTAAGGCTGTGCATCTCAAATGTAGAAGCACTGAGGAATGCTGTTCCAAGCTTGTAGTAAAGATAGGTGGATTCAGGCTGTACAAAGCCTGTGAATGTAACATGGTCATCTATTCCAAGCTTTGATGAAAGATG
>JBGVAQ010000219.1:0-3067 GCA_045224775.1 Acutalibacteraceae bacterium
GCCCTTTCTGACAGAGGGTGGCTGAAAAAGAAAGCCATGTACAACAATGAATCAAACCGTTATTGCTATATCATGCACTCTGTAATAGCTGCCGCAGTCCGAGCACAGTACCTCGATTGTCTGTACGATATGTGTCAGAGCTTTATTCGTGAGATTACAACTGATATGCAGAAATCTGTAGATGAAAATGACACCTTTAAGAAAAATCTGATTCAGTTCAGCTGGTCTTTAAACGATATATTCAAAAACAGTTTTCACAATGAGGCTGACTGTACATTCTTGTGGACTTTAGCCGAAATCTACAGAGACATCGGGCTGTACGCAAGAACTATTCCAATATTGGATCAGCTTATGGAACTGTACAGAAATATCTATGGTGAAGACTGTACTCAGATGGGTTCTGTTTGGAACAGCAAAGGAATGGCAGAATATCAACTGTCCCACTTTGAAAAAGCCCTGGATTGCTATTTGCAAAGCGAAAAAATCCTCAATGGTATGAGCAAGGATGCTAAAAGTGTTAGAGTTGATTTGGCACGTCTGAAAGTGAATATCGGCAAGATATATTTAAAGGAAAATCACAAATTGGCAGAATCCTATATCAATGAGGCGTATGACATTTTCAAGTCTGATTTGGGTGAAGACCATTGTGATACGCTTAATGCACTGATGCACAAAGCAGAATATCAGCGTAAAGAGGGAAATGACGAGGACGCAGAAAACATATTTCTTGATGTCCTAAAGAAAATGGATAGTAAAAAAGATAGGGAATCACTTCTGTTAAAAGCAAGCACCGCTCATGTTCTTGGTAATCTTTATTCAGATACTCAGCCCGAAAAAGCGATGCCTTATTTTGAAACGGCAAGAGAGATATTCACGACCGTATTGTCACCTACCAATCCTGATACCCTTGATGTTATCAACTCAATATGCTCCATGGAGTTATTCCTACGAATAGATGTACGAAAAGCATTGCACGATTTATCTCGATTACTGCCTATGTACATCAAGATATATGGTCACGATGATCCCAATACCACTGTAATTTTAGTAAATATGGGACTTGCACATTACTATCTTGATGAGTTTGATTGTTCAATAGATTTCTATGAGGAAGCTCTGCAAATTTATAATACCGTATATAACGGAGATAACGCAGAATTTGCTTATTTGTATAACAACATAGGTGCTTCTTATTCCGATTCCAAAAGACCGAAGAAAGCTATACCTTATCATGAAAAAGCAATCAAGATTCTCGAAAAAACTTATGAGGGACAGCGGAATCTTGATCTTGCTCAGTCGTATTCGGAACTTGCAGACGCTTATTTACAGTTAGGCATGATTGCTGAAACCCAGGAACAGCTAAATAAATGCTTTGCAATGTACGATGACTGGATTGAAGAAGATTCATACCATTATATTCAGCCATACAGCACTCTTGGAAAACTGTTTTACACCACCAATGACCTTCCGAATGCAGAAGCAATTTTCACGTATGTGATAAATATACTTAATAAGAATGGCTTTTCTAATGACTCTCCGGAGGTAGAACAATTCCTGCAGTGCCTTAAAGAGATTAGAGAAAAGATGGATAGTAGCAAAGATTAAATCCAAACCTGAATACATGAAATTTAAATGTATCTCCTCAATTTTCCGGTGTAACAAAGAAATCGAAACTCCCATGGCAGTAAAAAGCACGGGAGTTATTTTTATACATTTTTAAACTTATTCAGAGCAACTGTAAGTGTAAATACCTCCCATAGACAAAGACATTTTTGAATTCCTTTATAGATAGTGTATCAGTTTTTTTGATTTTGCGTATTGATATTTGATATGTGAATGGTTTATAATATTAAGCAGTATCAACAATTGGGAGGTTAATTAAATGGCTGACAAAACCAACGCCAACATCGGCTTTGAAAAGCAACTATGGGATGCTGCCTGCGTCCTGTGGGGACATATACCGGCTGCGGAATACAGAAAAGTAATCATAGGGCTTATTTTTCTGAGGTATATTTCCGCAGCTTTTGACAAGCGTTATCAGGAGCTTGTAGAGGAAGGCGACGGTTTCGAGGATGACCGTGACGCTTATACTATGGACAATGTTTTCTTCGTGCCGGAGAAGGCTCGCTGGAGTACAATTGCCGCTGCCGCTCATACAGCAGAGATCGGCACTGTGATTGACGATGCAATGAGAGCTATTGAAGCAGAGAACAAGACTCTTAAAAATGTCCTTCCGAAAAACTATGCAAGTCCCGATCTTGACAAGCGTGTACTTGGTGATGTCGTAGATATTTTTACAAACAATATAGATATGAGCAATACTACTGAGAGCGAGGACTTGCTCGGTCGTACATACGAATACTGTATTGCACAGTTTGCGGAAAAAGAGGGTGTCGGCGGCGGTGAATTCTATACACCGTCAAGTGTTGTAAAAGCCCTCGTTTCCATTCTTCGTCCCTTTGATAACTGCCGTGTGTACGATTGCTGCTGCGGCAGCGGCGGTATGTTCGTGCAGAGTGCAAAGTTCATTCAGGCACATTCCGGCAAGCGAGGTGCCATTGCAGTTTACGGTCAGGAAGCTAATGCAGATACATGGAAGATGGCTAAAATGAATATGGCTATCCGTGGAATTGATGCAGATTTCGGTCCATATCAGGCAGATACCTTTACCAACGATCTGCACCCTACACTGAAAGCTGATTTTATACTTGCAAATCCGCCTTTCAATTATCATCCCTGGAATCAGGAAAAGCTCCTTGATGATGTTCGTTGGAAGTATGGCATCCCACCTGCCGGCAATGCCAACTATGCATGGATACAGCACATGATTCATCACCTTGCGCCGAACGGTAAGATCGGTCTTGTACTGGCTAACGGTGCATTGTCCACCCAATCCAGCGGTGAGGGTGAAATACGAAAGAAGATCATAGAGGACGACCTGATAGAGGGCATTATTGCCATGCCGACGCAGCTTTTTTACAGCGTTACTATCCCGGTTACGCTGTGGGTTATCACGAAAGGAAAAAAGCAAAAGGGTAAGACTCTGTTTATTGATGCCCGCAAAATG
>JBGVAQ010000220.1:0-2693 GCA_045224775.1 Acutalibacteraceae bacterium
CTGCCGCTGAGGACATGAACAGTGTTGAAGTTCTCAGAGGTCCTAACATAAAGCCTTATCCGAAAACAGCTCCTCTTGCAGACAACATTGATGTTCCCTGCTCACTTAAAGTCGGTGACAACATCACAACAGACCATATCATGCCTGCCGGTGCAAAGATACTTCCCCTCCGCTCAAATATCCCTGCTATTTCAGAGCACTGCTTCACAGTATGCGATAAGGAATTTCCGGCTCGTGCAAAGCAGCTCGGCAGCAGCATTATTGTCGGCGGCGTAAACTACGGTCAGGGTTCTTCACGTGAGCATGCAGCACTTGCACCTCTTTATCTCGGAATAAAGGCTGTTGTTGTAAAATCATTCGCACGTATCCACCGTGCAAACCTTATAAACGCAGGTATTCTTCCCCTTACATTCGTAAACGAGGCTGATTATGACAGCATTTCTCAGGGTGATGAGCTTTCTATCCCCAATGTACGTCAGCTTATAGCAGACGGCAATGACAAGCTTGTTATAATCAACAAGACAACAGGCAAGGAGATACCCGTACTTTGCGAACTTTCAGGCAGAACAAAGGACATTATCCTTGCAGGCGGTCTTCTTGACTACACAAAACAGAACGGATAAACCACATTAAAAATGTGGAATGTGGAAAGTGGAAAGTGGAATTATCTGCTGACCTGAAATCAAGAAAGGAAGTAATATCAATGGCAAAAATACAGATGACTACACCTCTCGTTGAGATGGACGGCGACGAGATGACAAGAATCATATGGAAGATGATAAAGGACACTCTTATTCTTCCCTATGTTGATCTTAAAAGCGAATACTATGATCTCGGTCTTGAGAACAGAGAAGCTACAAAAGATCAGGTAACTATAGACAGTGCAGAAGCTACAAAGAAATACGGCGTAGCTGTAAAATGTGCTACTATCACACCTAATGCAGAGCGTGTCAAGGAGTATAATCTTACTCAGATGTGGAAATCACCTAACGGCACTATAAGAGCTATACTTGACGGTACTGTATTCAGAACTCCTATCGTTGTAAAGGGTATCACTCCTTATATCCCGACATGGAAAAAGCCTATAACTATTGCCCGTCATGCTTATGGCGATGTTTACAAAAACACTGAGATGGTAGTTGCAGACGGCTGTAAGGCTGAGCTTGTAGTAACAGACAAGGACGGAAACGAAACACGCCAGCTTATCCATGAATTTAATGGCTCAAACGGCATTATTCAGGGACTTCACAACATAGACAAGAGTATCAGCAGCTTTGCAAGAGCTTGCTTCAACTTTGCACTTGACAAGAAGCAGGATATCTGGTTTGCTACAAAGGATACTATTTCCAAGAAATACGACCATCGTTTCAAGGATATATTCAATGAGATATTCGAGGCTGAGTACAAGGAGAAGTTCGAGCAGGCAGGCATCACATATTTCTACACACTCATTGATGATGCTGTTGCAAGAGTTGTACGTTCAGACGGCGGATATATCTGGGCATGCAAGAACTATGACGGCGATGTTATGTCAGACATGGTTGCTACTGCTTTCGGTTCACTCGCTATGATGACATCAGTACTCGTTTCACCTGACGGAATATATGAGTATGAAGCTGCTCACGGTACAGTACAGCGTCACTACTACAAGTATCTCAAGGGCGAAACAACATCAACAAACTCTGTTGCTACCCTCTTTGCATGGACAGGTGCTCTCAGAAAGCGTGGCCAGCTTGACGGTCTTGATGATCTTGTTGATTTTGCAGACAAGCTTGAAAAAGCTACTGTTGCAACTATCGAGGACGGCATTATGACAGGCGACCTTGCAGCACTCTCTACTCTCGAAAACAAAACAAAGGTCGATACAGAAACATTCCTTGTTGAGATAAACAACAGACTTTCAAAATTAATGCAGAATGCATAATTCATAATTCATAATTAACGATATCCAAAAGCTTTGACTGCTGATCAAAAAGCGGTCAAAGCTTTTTAAATAAGGTGAATAAAATGGATATAACAAACCCGAAAATAGACAACGGAAAAGCTTTTGACTGGGGAAAGACATCCGAAGATTATGCAAAATTCCGTGATATCTATCCGCAGGAATTTTATGACAGAATAGTTTCTCTCGGTCGTTGCGTAAAAGGTCAGAATGTGCTTGATCTCGGCACGGGTACGGGAGTACTTCCGAGGAATATGTATAAATACGGTGCAAAGTGGACAGGCACGGATATATCAGAAAATCAGATAAAACAAGCTGAAATCCTTTCGGAAGGTATGGATATAGATTACTATGCAGCATCAGCGGAAAACATAAACTTTCCGGACAATTCATTTGATGTCATAACAGCCTGTCAGTGCTTCTGGTATTTCGACCATGAAAAAATAATGCCTGAGCTTTACCGTATGTTAAAGCCGAATGGCGTTATCCTTGTGCTGTACATGGCGTGGCTGCCTTTTGAGGATAATATAGCCGGTGAAAGCGAAAAAACAGTGCTTAAATATAACCCGTCATGGAACGGTAAAGGCGAAACCTTGCACCCCATATATATCCCCGACTGCTACAGACAAAAATTCACCGTCACGCATCATGAAGAATATCCTATTAAAGTACACTTTACAAGGGAAAGCTGGAACGGCAGAATGAAAGCGTGCCGTGGTGTCGGTGCTTCTATGTCGGAAAATGAAATAAA
>JBGVAQ010000221.1:0-3269 GCA_045224775.1 Acutalibacteraceae bacterium
ATTTACTCCATTGGACTTATTCAGACTTTTTGAGTTTTTCTCATTTAGTCTGAATGCTTACTTGGAGTTTATTATACTACTTCAGAATTTGGAGAGAAAGACGATGGGGATTTGACGCTTACGTTTTCTCACTTCCCTTATATATATATTATATTTCCGTGTGGACATATTTGAACATTATTGAATTATTTCTCTTTGATTATACATAATTTAAAATGAAATATCAATATATATAAGTAGTCTCTGCTTTTTTCTTTTCCAAAGCCCTGAAACGCCGATAAACAGTAGAGCTTTAGGGTGAAATATGGTATAATAAGTGCAAGAAAAAAGCAGGAACAGCGCAAAAAGCTTGCACTTGGAGGGGAAGCAAAGATGTATAAATATGACAGGTATCATCAATATAGTCTGAGTGACTTTAATATGCCCATGGGAATGAAAATGAACCCCGAAAACAGATGGGTAAAGAAATTAGCCATGATACCGTGGGACGAAATAGAAGATCGCTATGCAGAACTGTTTCCGAGTGAAGTAGGAATGCCCGCAAAGCCGTTGCAGACTGCTTTGGGTTCTTTACTGATACAAAAAGAATACGGCTATTCAGATCGTGAACTGGTTGAACAGATCAAAGAAAATCCATACTATCAGTACTTCATCGGACTTCGGGGATATGAATTTAAAGCCCCTTTTGTACCGTCACTTCTTGTTGAATTTCGCAAGCGTCTGGATGAAAATGTTTTGGCTGAGATCAATGAAATGATTGCTGCATACAATAGGCCAGACGATTCGTCGGACGATGATTCAAATGGCGGCGGCAACTCTGTTGATAACACAAATAATGAAAATGATACGGATGCAGCTTCTGAACCTGAAAATGAAGGAACTCTGATTCTTGATGCAACCTGTGCACCGCAGAATATTGCCTATCCGCAGGACATCAATCTGTTGAATGAAGCAAGAGAAAACCTTGAGTCAATGATTGATCAGATATGCGATGAATACAATTATTACAGACCCCGTATGTATCGTGAAAATGCAAGGAAAGCTTATCTCGCTTTAGCAAAATGCAGAAAGAGAACTGGCAAAAGAATTCGTAAAGCTATCAGTCAGCAGCTTCGTTTTATCAGCCGTGACCTGGGTTATATTGATATGTTTGTCCTGTACAATGCGGTTGTTTTGACGGAAAAGCAGAAAAATCGCTTAAACGTGATCAAAGAACTTTACAAACAGCAGAAATACATGTATGACAGCAAAACTCACAAGGTCAAAGATCGGATAGTCAGCATATCTCAGCCCTATATCCGCCCTATCGTCAGAGGGAAAGCGAAGGCTCCTGTAGAATTCGGTGCAAAGCTGGATATGAGCATTGATGAAAATGGCTTTGCACGTCTGGAAAAGCTGTCATTTGATGCTTACAACGAAGAAGATGTTCTGGTTACAGCGATAGAAAACTATCGCAAAAGAACCGGACATTATCCGGAAAGGGTACTTGTTGATCAGATCTATCGGAATCAGAAAAACAGAGCTTACTGCAAGAGCAAGAAGATAAGAATTTCAGGAAAGGCTTTAGGGAGACCAAAAAAGAATCCCAATCCTGAAGAAAAGAAAATCGCACATCAGGATAACACGGATCGTATTGAAGTCGAGAGAGGATTCAGTCTGGCTAAACGCTGCTTTGGCTTGGGACTGATTACCACAAAGCTCGATATTACGACACGGTCATCCATCCAACTCTCCATCATTGCAATGAACATCAGCAATCTATCAAGAGTCTTTTTGATAGCCATTTTTTATCCGCTTCACTTGCTGAAATCCAGCAGTACTCAACGCTTTCTAATTGCTTGATTATTGAGCAGACACTAATTATAATAACAGCTTCAGCAACAGTTTCAGCAATGACTACGGCAATAATTTCAGCAACGGATTTAATAATAACTTTATAGTAAACGACAAAATTATTTCTACATTCAAGAACATAATGATCGCAGTTGGTCATTAGGCGTATGCCACTGAGAAAACGCATTATCAACCGTAGATTTGAGAGATTCTATTGAATCAAAAAAGACGTTGTGAGTATTTTCACGGCGTGTAATTCTCCATACCTGTTCAATAGGATTCAAATCCGGTGAATATGGCGGCAGCAGAATAAATTCGACTTTATCTCTTATGTCGGAGTATTCATCACATTTTTCAGTCACAATAAGACGATACATTTTCTTGTGCCAAGGAGCATTATCCATAACGATAGCATATTTTTTGTCTTCAGGCGCAGGAGAATCCTTCAAAAAAGCTCGTACTGATGCTATTGAAGTCAGATAATCGAACTTTTCAGGCGAATCAGTGAAAAGTACTCCTGTTTCCGGAATTACAAATCCACTATATGAAATATTGCTTTTACCAGGAAAGGATTTCACCTTGGGTTTGCTGCCTTTCTTGTACCATTTAGAAGTTACAGATGTCTGCTGCTGAAAATGAACCTCATCTTGATATACAAGAATAAGATTATCAGAATTTTGGGCTATTTCCTTGTTTTTTTAAATTCGTTTCTCGCTTCGGTATCCTCATATCCTTTGCTCGGAAATACTTGCGGACGAATCTTAGAATAACCTAATTCGTGGAACAATCGCTGACACTGACGAGTGCAAAGATCTATTTTATAGGTCTTTTTTATATAAGCAGATAGAGTGGGACCATCCCACACTTTATATCCGAATTCAGATGGTTCTTTTTGAAGTGCTTGGTCAATTTCTGATTTTTGTTCAGCTGTCAATTTCGATGGTCTGCCGCTTTGCTTAACAGATTTAAGTGCTTCAAAGCCTTTTTCATCAACAGCCTTTACCCAATCACTAACTGTTGAACGTGACACACCTGCGATTTCAGCAACATTTGCAGCAGACATTCCGTTCAAAACAAAATTCACAGAGAACACTCTGAAATAAAATCGTGTATCATCGTGTTCAAGCATTATTTCTTTTCCTTCTTTAAGCAGGATTGCCGGATCGTTTGTGTATTTTCTCTTATTCATAGATATCACCTCTATGAATAGCATACTACATTATTCTTAGTTAGTCAATGTGGATTTATTTATGTCGTTTACTATAATTTCACACCAAGAATAGAATAGCCCACCACGCTTAAAAAGTATGGCAGGCATTGTAATTATTCTTCTGCTGTTTTCCAATCAGAAAGCATACGCTTTTCGGTGTCAAAGGATACCCCGATTTTGAATACCTTTCTGTTGTCAGCTATAAACGGAAGTGTATAGCTTTTAT
>JBGVAQ010000222.1:0-3017 GCA_045224775.1 Acutalibacteraceae bacterium
TCAAGAAAACCTGAATATTCTTCACAAATTTGCGCTTAATTCAATTAAACTCTTCAAATCAGACACTGGTTCTCGTAAAGCCATTTCTAAAATAATGCTTGACTGTCTGCTCAATCCTTCCGACATCCTGAAAGTCATCAATTCTGCTGTTTGTAAATGTCAAGTATAAATGTCGAAAAACGCTCATTTAAAATGTTCATTTTTGAGCGGATAATTAATCGTCGGAATCATCAAAGATATTTCTGCCTTTAATACGGTAAGAATGACCGGTGATTTTGACAATATCGCAGTGATGAACCAAACGATCGATTATGGCGTTGGCAATTACAGCGTCTCCGAAGACATCAGGCCATTTAGAAAAAGGCTGGTTGGTTGTCAGAATAGTAGGTCTGAACTCGTATCTTGCGGCGATCAACTGAAAGAACCCAAAGGCGGCGTCCTTGTCAACAGGCAGATAGCCGATTTCATCTATGATTAAAACAGTGTATTTCAGGTAATGCTTGACAACCTTCTCGACTCTGTTCTCTTTTGCCGCCTGCTTAAACTTTTCCATAAGTACGGCAAAGTTAATAAAATATGTGGAGATTCGCTTGCTCGCAGCCTCAATTCCGATAGCGGTAGCAAGATGTGTCTTGCCTACGCCGCTTGAGCCGATAAAAATAATATTTGATTTGCTTTCAATAAAGCGAAGGCTCATAAAATCCATAACTTGATTTTTGTTAATGGTAGGCTGATAAGAAAAATCAAAGTCCTTTATGGTTTTGATATACGGAAAGTGAGAAACGGTAACATTGATTTTTCTCGCTCTTTCATCTCTGAAAGCAATTTCAGCCGAGGTCAGATCAAGCAATGAATCCTGCAGGGAGATGTTTTCCTTTACCGATTGATCTATCACGTTGGGTAGTATTTCAGCCATCTTTAAAAGGGACAGCTCATTAAGATTGTTCTGTAAAACGTTAAAGCTTGTCATATATTTCTAAATTCCTTTCTGCAATCAGCTTGATCTCGTCATCATCAAGTCTCCTTAGAGAACTTAGTCTGGCTATTTCAAGATAGTCTGTATGATCAAAATTCATCATTTTGCTGCTCTTTTCCCAATGCCGCACAAAGTGACCGTTAAAGGAAATATCAAAGCCGGAACCTGCATCTGAAATATCAACTTTTTTGCCGATATACTCAGGAGGCACAGAATACTTCTTTCCTTCGTAGGATATCATTGATTCCTTGCTGACCTTTCTCTTTACGTTATCGATGAAGTAACCCGTAAGTATGCCGAGGTTAGTCTTAAGCAGAAAAGGCTTTTCTGCTTCCAATAAATCAAATGGCTTTTTACCCGTAGCCTGACAAACCGCAGAGTTGATCTCATCATTCAGTTCTGATGCAATTTGCCTGATATCATCAAAGCCGGTGATATCACCGCTGTACACCTTGAGCCGATTCATCAGCTTTGCTGTTACCTCTACCTTGCCTTTGGTTTCGGGTCTGTAAGCAACACAGGCTTTTGGCACAAAACCGCAGTCCTCAGCGAAAACTTTAAAGTTTTCATTGAATACGGGTTCGCTGTACTGTGTACGGGCTTTATCGATAATGGAGCGCATATTATCAAAGAGTATTTCATGAGGCACTCCTCCGAAATACCGGAACGCACAGGCAAGCGAAAACTCCACCTGCTGCAGATCTCGTGTCTCGGTCACCATAAGGAATTTAGTTCTTGAAAACCCCAGGATCATCAGGAACACATTAAACTTTATCGTTTCACCGTCCTTCGTTTTAAATTTCAGGGATTCTTTCCAGTCCACCTGAGCCTGAATCCCCGGATCAGTCTCAAAACGGATAATTGCGTTATGCTGCTTTTCAATGTGCAAGTTATGAATATATCTTTTGATTGTTGAATAACTGCCTGTATATCCATGATTCTTGACAAGATAGTGATAAATCGCTATTGCGGGAGCCGTAGTTTTAACCTTCTCCTCAATAATCTTTTCAAAGCCGGCTGTCTTTTTCTGATATACCCGCTTAGACGGTTTCTTTCCGTTTTTTGCAAGCT
Source organism: Acutalibacteraceae bacterium (assembly GCA_045224775.1). GTDB lineage: Bacteria > Bacillota > Clostridia > Oscillospirales > Acutalibacteraceae > UBA1213. The sequence goes on from JBGVAQ010000222.1 coordinate 2,048, forward strand.
CCACATATCTGCTGACTGTTCTTCGGTCACAGTTGAGCTGCCTTGCCAGCTTGGAACAATTAACCTTCATCTCGGGCTGTTCTTTCATTATGTACTTCACCCTCTCAAATATGTCTTTCCTCAGGTTCATCTTCCCACCTCCTGTGGGAAGTATACTGCCTTTTGTTCGCTTTTTCTACCTTATCTGTTTTGTACATTTTGAGTGAGCGATTATGTACTTTTTCAGTTTAGCATTTATACGCTCCTGAAAACGTCGTGGTCGTAAAAAGATTAGATTCAAAAATAAGATTTAAGAAAAGATGATTAGAGAAGAACGGACACAAACAGTGGAGAAGAGAGGACACAAAGAAAAATAAGAGAGGATAAGAGTTTTGCCCCAAATGAGGATAATTGGGGTTGCCCTCTGACATAGTACTTTTTTTGGTGTCAAATTTGGGGGAAGGAGGTACTTGTAAAAAGCCGCTTATAATCAGGGTTTCGAGAAAGGAGGCTAATTAGTTGCGTAAAAACAAATCACGATAGGAGGTGCTTTTGGGGAAATGCGTGGTTTTTGGGGCAAACTCCCGTCACAACAGTATTAGCTTTTGGGAAAATGCCCTATATGATAACTCTTGCTTTAAAAACTTGGGAAAACCGCCCCGAAAACCACTGTTTCTAATGATAAGTGACAAATATTAACACAACGACAATTAGGAAAGCAAGATAATAACGGCTTGAATACAGTACTCCCAAAAATAATGCAAAAATGGGGAGATTTTCTGTCACGCACTTTCTTTTTGGGAATATAAAATATGGAGGTGGATTAGTTGAAGAAGGTTGACTATAAGGGTAGAGTGATAAAACGACAGCTATCAAAATGCAAGGACATCTGCCGCAGCTATAGCGAAATGCAAGACGACTACGCAAGGTTTTTGCAAGTCGATGATAACGTTACAAGTTTCGATTGTAATGTTAAGATGGTTGATGATCC
>JBGVAQ010000223.1:0-13392 GCA_045224775.1 Acutalibacteraceae bacterium
CGACAGCACCCAACATCAGGATAAGATAACCTGTGTTATTGTTGAAGATAATCTTGTCAGAGAGATTATCTTCTGATAAGGGAATAAGCACTCGACTTACACCTTTATCGGAGGATAATCATCCTCTTTGTAAAAAAAATAGCCAAAGGCAAGTATAACATCTTACCTTCGGCTATAAAAGAAGCTCAAGTATCGTATTTGATTATGGCATTCTCTCAAACTTCTTTATTTTTTCTGGTCCGAGTGACAGGAGTCGAACCTGCGGCCTCTTGAACCCCATTCAAGCGCGCTACCAATCTGCGCTACACCCGGATACAACGTTGATATTATATCAAATATTTTTGCTTTTTGCAACTGTAAAAGCTCACAAATATCCGGCTGTAAAATTATCAAAAATCATCAAATTGCAACATAAATTCTATACTTTTGGTTAAAATATGTTCTTCAGGAACGCAAAGAACAAAAAGTTTCTTGTATTAAAGCGGCAAGTAATGTATTATATAGATATATAAAAAATACGGAGGCAAACTATAATGAGAAAGACAAAAATAATATGTACACTTGGTCCGTCAACGGATAATGAAAATATCCTGAGAGAGCTTATACTGAACGGTATGGATGTAGCGAGAATAAATATGTCTCACGGAACATATGAGGAGCATAAGCTCAAAATGGATAAGATAAAAAAGCTTCGCAAGGAGCTTGACCGTCCTGTAGCAATACTTCTTGATACAAAAGGTCCTGAGATACGAACGGGTAATTTTCCCGAAAAGGTAATGCTTGAAGCAGGGCAGGATTATACTCTTACGACAGAGGAATGTGACGGAACTCAGGAAAGATGTTCGATAACCTTCAAGAATCTTCCGAATGATGTTGAGCAGGGTACAAGGATACTTATAGATGACGGTCTTATCGAGCTTAAAGTAAAAAGCAAAACCGCCGCTGATATAAACTGTGTAGTTGTAAACGGCGGTCCTGTATCGTCACATAAAGGAATAAACGTACCCGGAGTATTCTTGTCAATGCCTTTTATGAGTGAAAGGGATATGAATGATATTAAGTTCGGTGTTGAACAGGATGTTGATTTTGTCGCCGCATCATTTACGAGGAATGCCAATGATATAAACGAAATGAAAGCGGCTCTTTCATCATTCGGCGGAGATAAAATAAGGGTAATCGCAAAAATAGAGAACAAAGACGGAGTAGATAATATTGATGAAATACTTCGTGTTGCAGACGGAGTAATGGTAGCAAGAGGCGATCTTGGAGTAGAGATACCAATAGCCGAAATTCCGATAATACAGAAGCAGATAATCAAAAAGACAAGAACTTCCGAAAAGCCTGTTATCACGGCTACACAGATGCTTGATTCAATGATTAAGAACCCACGTCCGACAAGAGCAGAAACGACAGATGTTGCCAATGCGATATATGACGGTACAAGTGTTATCATGCTTTCCGGAGAAACAGCGGCAGGAGCATTTCCTGTTGAGGCAGTAAAAACTATGGCAGAGATAGCGGAGATGACAGAAAACAGTATTGATTATATAAGACGCTTCAACAGTCTTGATATACATGAACGTCCGGATGTCACATCAGCAATATCACATGCGGCATGTACAACAGCGCATGATTTAGGAGCATCGGCTGTTATAACTGTTTCCAAATCGGGAAGGACATCAAGGATGATCTCAAAATACCGTCCGGCGTGTCCGATAATCAGCGGCACACCTAATGAAAAGGTATACAGACAAACCAATATGTCATGGGGAGTTATTCCGATACTGATAGAGGAAAAATACAGCACAGATGAGCTTATCGAACATGTAATAAATGTTGCGCAGGAAAAGGGAATTCTCAGCAACGGAGATCTTGTTGTGCTTACAGCAGGAGTACCGCTTGGAATATCGGGAACAACAAATCTTATGAAGGTGCATCTTGTAGGAAATATACTTGTAAGCGGCAAGACGATAGTAAACGACCTTTCGGCACACGGTCATCTTATTGTATGTCACAGCGATGAGGAAGCCCTTGAAGCATGTAAAGAAGGGGATATACTCGTAATACATGAAACGAATAACTCACTTCTGCCTGTAATAAGAAAGTGCGCAGGAATAATAACCGAAACGGACGGACTTGACTCACATGCGGCAATAGTCGGATTGGCACTTGACAAGCCTGTAATAGTAGGCGCTGATAATGCAACGCTTATACTCAAAACAGGCACTAACTGTAATATGTATGCAGGAAAGAGCGTTGTAACTACAGCAACAACAAAATTCTGATTATGGTATATTTTGTCAGTTATACATTACTCCGTAAAATGCCTTAAATTTTTTATGACAAAAAAATTTTTATGTGTTATAATATACCTGTAATTTTGAATAAGAGGTGATAATTACGTCTGAACTGATAAAAAAGAATGTAGTATGTCCGAAGTGCAGACAACAGACAGAAACAGGGCTTTTGTGCAGTATAAATACCGAAAGCGAAAAAGATGCACTTAAAAAGGTGCTTGACGATGAATTTTTTAAATGGGAATGTGATAAGTGCGGATTTCAGACGATGCTTCTGCATCCGCTTCTTTACAGTGATATTAAAAACAAGTTTATGGTATATTATATCCCTAATGTCGAAAGAAGCCGTATATCAGACGAAAAGCTTGAACAGGAATTTAAGGAGCTTTCCGATATCAGAAAAAGACTTGTACCTGATATAAACGCACTCAAGGAAAAGATAATGCTTTTCGGAAAGGGTTTTGACGATGCTTCCGTAGAGCTTGCAAAGCTTGCTGTTTCCGAGGTCGTAGGCAAAAGCACTGGACAAACCGTATATGAAGGCTACTGTACAGAAATAGACAAGTCGAGTAATGTGCTGAGTTTCCAGTTTTTTATAGGCGGTAAAAAAAGACCGTATATGCAGACAACAAGATTTGATGTATATAAAAGATCATTCGACATAGTGAGAGAATATTTCCCCGATCTCAATGAACAGGGCGGCTTTCTGAATATAGACCGCTCATGGGCAAAGGAAGCGCTGAGGAAATATAAGGACTCTGAGTGATTAAACAGGCTTGTATAAAGGAATATGGTTTTGCTTTTATACAAATACAGTTAGTTGTATATTTTTTATGGAAATTTTTTTAAAAAAAATAATTTTTTTGCAAAAAACAATAGAAATTTCTTTTAAGCTGTGTTATAATATATCAAAGCGATAGTTTGTGATGACCGGATAGCTATGTTTACGGACAATGTGACCATGCTGACTGACTGCACCGCTGATATCACGGTAATATGTGGTGACGGGAGAACGGTGCGGCTTCTGAATAAATTCACAAAAACAGCTTCCGGACGTTCACGGACATCGATAAAAAAATTCTCAGGAGGTAATATTCCAATGGCTAAGAAATGGGTATATCTTTTTAGCGAAGGCAATGCAAACATGCGTGAGCTTCTCGGTGGTAAGGGTGCTAACCTTGCAGAAATGACTTCAATCGGTCTTCCTGTTCCCCAGGGCTTCACAATTTCAACAGAGGCTTGTACTCAGTATTATGAGGACGGCAAGAAGATCAATGATGAGATCCAGGCTCAGATCATGGAATACATCACAAAGATGGAGGAAATCACCGGTAAGAAGTTCGGTGATAAGGAGAATCCCCTCCTCGTATCAGTTCGTTCAGGTGCAAGAGCTTCTATGCCCGGTATGATGGATACTATCCTTAACCTCGGTCTTAATGAGGAAGTTGTTGAGGTAATCGCTGCTCAGTCAGGCAACCCCCGTTGGGCTTGGGACTGCTACAGAAGATTCATCCAGATGTTCTCCGACGTTGTTATGGAAGTTGGTAAGAAGTACTTCGAGCAGCTCATCGATGAGATGAAGGAGAAGAAGGGCGTTAAGCAGGACGTTGAGCTTACAGCTGACGATCTTAAAGAGCTTGCTTCACAGTTCAAGGCTGAGTATAAGGCTAAGATCGGCGAGGACTTCCCGTCTGATCCTAAGGTTCAGCTTATGGAAGCTATCAAGGCTGTATTCCGTTCATGGGATAACCCGAGAGCTAACGTATATCGTCGTGATAATGATATTCCTTATTCATGGGGTACTGCTGTTAACGTACAGTCAATGGCATTCGGTAACATGGGTGACGATTGTGGTACAGGCGTTGCATTCACACGTGATCCTGCTACAGGTGATAAGGGCCTCTTCGGTGAGTTCCTTACAAATGCACAGGGTGAGGACGTTGTTGCAGGCGTTCGTACACCTATGAAGATTCAGGAAATGGCTGATAAGTTCCCTGAGGCTTTCAAGCAGTTCAATGAAGTTTGCACAACTCTTGAAAACCACTACAGAGATATGCAGGATATGGAGTTTACAGTTGAGCACGGTAAGCTTTATATGCTCCAGACAAGAAACGGTAAGAGAACAGCTAAGGCAGCTCTTAAGATCGCTTGTGACCTCGTTGACGAAGGCATGAGAACAGAAGAAGAAGCTGTTGCTATGATCGATCCCCGTAACCTTGATACACTTCTCCATCCGCAGTTCGATGCAAAAGCTCTTAAGGCTGCTACACCTATCGGCAAGGGACTCGGCGCTTCTCCTGGTGCTGCTTGCGGTCAGATCGTATTCACAGCTGAAGATGCAGAGGCTTGGAATGCAGACGGTAAGAAGGTAGTTCTCGTAAGACTTGAAACTTCACCTGAGGATATCACAGGTATGAAGGCTTCACAGGGTATCCTTACAGTTCGTGGCGGTATGACATCTCACGCAGCAGTTGTTGCTCGTGGTATGGGTTCATGCTGCGTATCAGGCTGCTCAGAAATCGTTATGGACGAGGCTAGCAAGAAGTTCGTACTCGGCGGTAAGGAATTCCACGAGGGTGACTTCATTTCTATAGATGGTTCAACAGGTAACATCTACGACGGTATAATCCCGACAGTTGATGCTCAGATCGCTGGTGAGTTCGGCAGAGTTATGGCATGGGCTGACAAGTACAGAAAGCTCAAGGTCAGAACAAACGCTGATACACCTGCTGATGCTAAGAAGGCTCGTGAGCTTGGTGCAGAGGGTATAGGTCTTTGCCGTACAGAGCACATGTTCTTCGAGGGCGACAGAATCGATGCATTCAGAGAGATGATCTGCTCCGATACAGTTGAGGAGAGAGAAGCAGCTCTTGCTAAGATCCTCCCCGTACAGCAGGGCGACTTCGAGGCTCTTTATGAGGCTCTTGAAGGCAATCCTGTTACAATCCGTTTCCTCGATCCTCCGCTTCATGAGTTCGTTCCTACAGAGGAAGCTGACATACAGAAGCTTGCTGATGCTCAGGGTAAGACAGTTGAGCAGATCAAGGCTATAATTGATTCTCTCCATGAGTTCAACCCGATGATGGGTCACCGTGGCTGCCGTCTTGCTGTTACATATCCTGAAATAGCTAAGATGCAGACATCTGCTGTTATCCGTGCAGCTATCAATGTACAGAAGAAGCATCCTGACTGGAAGGTTGAGCCTGAAATCATGATCCCGCTCGTAGGCGATGTTAAAGAGCTTAAGTATGTTAAGAAGGTAGTTGTTGAGACTGCTGATGCTGAGATCGCTGCTGCCGGTGCAGACCTCAAGTATGAGGTTGGTACAATGATCGAGATCCCGAGAGCTGCTCTTACAGCTGACGAGATCGCTACAGAGGCTGAGTTCTTCTGCTTCGGTACAAACGACCTTACTCAGATGACATTCGGCTTCAGCCGTGATGACTCCGGTAAGTTCCTCAGTGCATACTATGATGCAAAGATATTCGAGAACGATCCGTTTGCTAAGCTTGATCAGACAGGCGTTGGCAAGCTGATGGAAATGGCTATCAAACTCGGTAAGGCACAGCGTCCCGAGCTTCACTGCGGTATCTGCGGCGAGCACGGCGGTGATCCTTCATCTGTTGAGTTCTGCCATAAGATCGGTCTTGACTATGTATCATGCTCACCGTTCAGAGTACCGATCGCACGTCTTGCTGCTGCTCAGGCTGCTATCAACGATAAATAATTTCGCTGTTTCACAGCTTAATAGCTAAAAAGATATAAATGAAAACCTCCCCGATACAAATACGTGTCGGGGAGGTTTTTACATTTGCCAAAAACTTAAAATTAATGTGGAATGTGGAAAGTGGAATTTCTCTTGATTTGAAATTTTTGCTTTTAACCTATAAATCATCAAATTTATAATTTTGCGTTATCACATTAAAAAGCTATACTATCGGTTGGACTTTCCGACAGTATAGCTTTTTATAATAGCATTTAAATAAAAATCAAATAAGCTCAGGCAAAAATGCTGAAAACTGATTCAATTCCACTTTCCACTTTCCAAATTCCACATTATTTTGAAAACGCTCGTCTTATAAGAGCCATTGTCACACCAAAAAATATTGCTGCGGCAATACCGGCGGAGCAGGCAGTAAGTCCGCCGGTGAATGCACCGAGCCAGCCGTCAGATGCAACGGATTCTTCAATGCCTTTTGCGAGAGAATATCCGAAGCCTGTAAGCGGTACGGATGCACCTGCTCCGGCAAATTCAACAAGCGGATCATAAATGCCGACTGCTGTAAGTATCACGCCCGAAATGACATAAGCGACAAGAATTCTTGCAGGAGTGAGCTTTGTTTTATCTATTAATATCTGTGCAATCGTACATAGTATGCCGCCGACAATAAATGCATAAATATACTGCATATCATACACCACCGTGTTTATATTTGAATATATTTTTTGCATATACTTTTGTATTATTCGATTTTTATTTGTACATTTATGATGTAAATTATGGCAAAAATCAGGATAAAAATAGAGTGGGGAAATATGAGGAAATTTTATTATGCAATTTTTCATAATTATGAGGTGAATATACATTTGGGGAAATTTTGTATCGAAAATCAAAAAAATGTTCGTCAAAGCTGTCTTAAAGTGACTAAAATTCTCTCGAAATAACCAAAAAACTTTAAGATATTTTCCTATATAACTTGCATTTTTTAATTGAATATTCTATAATATATCTATTAGGTACATTATGTGGTGAAAGGTGGAGGATGGTGGTACACTATGGTCAAGTGTGTATCGCTTTCTGAAAGTGGTGGCATTTATGTTGATCGGTTCATATCAGCATAATATCGACTCCAAAGGTCGTGTTATAATGCCTTCCAAGTTCAGAGAAGAACTTGGCGAGGTGTTCTATGCTACCAGAGGTACCGATGGATCTATAACCGTGCTTTCAAAAGAAGCATGGGAGGAGCTTGGTAAAAAAATATGCTCGCTTCCTTCTGCAAAAACAAAGGATCTGAAAAGATTTATTTTTTCAAGCGCTGCTGAACTTTGCCCCGATAAACAGGGAAGAATACTTCTTCCCCCTGTGCTGAGAAAACATGCAGGTCTTGACAAGGACGTAATGATAATCGGAACAGGTTCAAGGGTAGAGATCTGGGATCTTGACCGCTGGAATAAGTATAACGAGGATATTTCAGAAAGTCAAGTACTTGAGATAATGGATCTGTACGAAATTTAGGACGGTGTAATATGGAGTTTTTACATTTGCCCGTTTTGCTGAATGAAACGATCTCCGCTTTGGCTGTTAAGCCTGACGGTGTCTACGTTGACGGTACGGCAGGCGGCGGGGGACATTCCTCCGAAATACTTAAACGGCTTAAAAGCGGCAGACTTGTTTGTATAGATCAGGATCCCGATGCGATAGAAACACTTCATGAACGCTTTGACGGACATGATAACGTTACTATCGTAAAGTCGAATTTTGCAGAGATAAAGAACGTGCTGTCAGAGCTTGGCATAAGCGGAGTTGACGGTGTACTTCTTGATATCGGTGTTTCTTCACATCAGCTCGATACGGCAGAAAGAGGTTTTTCATATCACTATGACGCACCTCTTGATATGCGCATGAGCCAGAGCGGGAAAACTGCGGCGGATCTTGTAAATACACTTCCGTATAATGAGCTTGTAAGGATTCTTTTCAGCTACGGCGAAGAGAAATTCGCAAAAAATATCGCAAGAGCGATAGAACGTGAAAGAACAAACGAGCCTATAACTACTACGCTCAGACTTGCTGAAATAGTCAAGTCTGCATACCCGGCTTCCAAAAGACACGATAAGCATCCTGCACGCAAAACCTTTCAGGCATTAAGGATAGCTGTCAACGGAGAACTTGACAGACTTTCCGAAGGACTTGACAATTCACTCGAAGTTCTTGATTCTGGAGGACGGCTGGCTGTTATAACTTTCCATTCGCTTGAAGACAGAGTTGTAAAACAGCGAATGGCAAAATGGATACAGGGCTGCACCTGTCCAAAGGATTTTCCGATATGCGTATGCGGAAACAAGCCGAAAGCAAGGCTTATAACCAAAAAGCCTGTTGAAGCATCACAGTCGGAGCTTGAAGCCAACCCTCGCAGCAGAAGTGCAAAACTCAGGTGCTGCGAAAAAACAAAGAATGTAAACACATAATATATTGAAATAAATAATTTAACGAAAGGGAGTATCGGTTTTGGCGGTAAATCATCATAACGGGACGGCATATGACCTGTCTTTGTTTGAGCCGGCTAGGAAGAAAAAGCCGAAAGATGATAGATTTGATAAACCCAGAGACAACAGACTGATAAAACTTGATACCGGAAAAAATCATAAGGCGCAAAGAAAAAGGTACAGCCCATTGACTATAATAAGCGTATCGCTGATAGGTATTGCAATAGCATCTGTTTCGGCAATGATAGTGTACAACTTCGGTGTACTGAATGAGCTTAACGAGCAGATACAGTCTGTCAACAGGACAATCGAAAATCAGAACAATCTTGAGGCACAGTACCAGCTTAAAATAGACAGTAAGCTTACGACCGAGATAGTTCAGGATTATGCTGAAAACAAACTCGGCATGACACCTGCAAAAAGCGGACAGAAAAAATTTGTTGAACTTGCTGACGGAGATAACGGAAAGATAATAAGGGACGACAGCAAAAATTCATTGCTGGATGTTCTTAAAAAAGTCTTTAATGTTTCTTGACAGAGAATAATACGGTTATCTTATAAATAAGTATATACAAGGGTGTATGCAAGAAAGGGTATGAAAAATGCTCTTTTGAGCATATACCCGATTTTGTCAGTTAAGAACGATATAGCATAAATGGTATGCATTTTAGCACATATGTTTGATTTATAATGGAATAAAATGTAAAGAGGTGAGCTTATGGCAAAAAGAGGAGCATCAACAAGACTCTGGAACAGATCAATAGCAGTAATGCTGCTTATAATATTTGTCGGTTTCGGACTGGCAATCGGCAGACTTTTTTATTTGCAGACTTATCTTTCAGAGGAACTTCAGCAAAGGGCGGTAGGTCAGCAGCTGAAATCAACTGCACTTTCAGCAAAAAGAGGAAGCATATATGACAGGAACGGTAATATACTTGCACAAAGTATTACTGTATGGAAAATAGTCCTTGAGCCTGCACATATAAAAACTGATGAGGCAAGAAAATATATAGCCAGCGGACTTTCACAGATACTTTCTGTTGATGAAAAAACCGTTCTTGAAAAAACATACGAGAATAATTACTATTCCGTTATCAAAACAGGAGTAGATACTGATGTCAAGGACAGAATACTTGAATTCAAGGAGGAACTTTCAAAGAAATTCAACCTCGGAAACTGTATAGACACAATAGAGGAATACAAGCGCTATTATACAAACGACAATTTTCTTGCCGATGTTTTAGGATTTGTCGGTGCTGATGATCAGGGACTTTCGGGTATAGAATATCAGTATGACAAGTACCTTACAGGTACGGCAGGAAAACTTGTTTTTGCCAAGAATGCGGCAGGAAATGAGATGCCGTTTGATTACGAAAAAAAGATAGAAGCTACTGACGGCTATAACCTTACGCTTACCATAGATGAGTATATACAAAGCGTCATGGAAAAATATGTGCGTGAGACTATAAAAGAATTTAATGTAGCCAACAGAGGCTGTGCAATAATGATGAACGTAAAGACAGGCGCTATTCTCGGATTTGCCTGTGAAGGTTCATTCAATCCCAACGAGCCGTTCAAGATAGCAGATGAAAAGGTCGCAAAGGCCATAGAGGCTCTTCCGGAGGAAAAACAAAACGAGGCTATCATAAAAGCTCAGTCAAAGCAGTGGAGAAACAAGGGTGTGAGTGATACCTATGTTCCGGGTTCGGTCTTCAAGATGGTAACGGCTTCGGCAATACTCTCTGAGGGACTTAACAAAAAGAACACAAGATTTGAATGTGACGGCGGCTATGTTCCTTTCGAGGGTTCGGGAAGAATAACCTGCTGGCTCAGTTCAGGTCACGGAAAGCAAACTCTTGAACAGGCACTCTGCAATTCATGTAACCCTGCATTCATGCAGATGGGTTTCATGCTCGGCAGAGAAAAATTCTATGAATACTATGTTGCATTCGGACTTTCAGAAAAAACAGGAATAGACCTTCCCGGTGAGAGTGACGACTACTTCTTCTCAAAGGACGATCAGGTATGCGGCATGGATCTGACTGACCTTGCGGTTGCATCATTCGGCCAGAACTTCAAGGTAACACCTATAGGAATGCTTTCGGCATGTGCGGCAATAGCCAACGGCGGAAAGCTTATGAAGCCGTATGTCGTTTCCGGTATTTCGGACTCAAACGGAAATGTTGTAAAAACAACTGAGCCTACTCTCAGACATCAGGCTATATCTGAGGATATATCAAAACAGATGTGCAAGATGCTCGAAAACAACGTAATCAGCGGCGGCGGTACAAACGGATATATAGCAGGCTACCGCATAGGCGGAAAGACAGGTACATCACAGAAAAAGGTCGATGATGACGGTAATCTTTCGGATGACTATATCGGTTCATTCTGCGGTATCGCACCGGCTGACGATCCCGAAATAGCTCTTATATGTTATTTCGATACACCTGATCCGAAAATAAACTACTACGGTTCGGCAGTTGCAGGACCGTGTTTCAGAAATATACTCAGTGAAGTACTTCCTTATCTTGGAATTGAAAGAAAGTACACAGATAAGGAAATGAAGGATCTCGATACGATTACAGGTGCATATGTAGGACTCAGTGTTGATTATGCACAGAGCCTTATCACAAATGACGGTCTTAAATCAAAGGTAGTCGGAAGCGGAAAGGTAATCAAGGAACAGAATCCGGGCCCGTATTCAACTATACCTAAGGAAGGAACTGTAATTCTCTATACGGATGATAAGCCTGAGATAAAACAGGTAACAGTACCTGATTTCTCAAATCTTTCGCTTGCGGAGGTAAATCAGCTTGCTTATGAAAAGGGACTGAATCTTTGTATAAAAGGCTCCAAGGTGTCGGAGGGCGGCTCGTATGCCAAGAAACAGGATATAGCTGCCGGAACCAAGGTCGATCCTTATACGGTGGTAACCGTTACATTTAACCAGAATAATGCGATAATGTAAATGCCTGATGAAAAAAAGTGGGGTGTACCGTATTGACAAACGGAATAAAAACTGTAAAATACAGAAGGATGATATTTTTCCGGTGTGAATGTGCAGCAAGGGTATGCGAGCTTATATCGGATATACTCAACTATTGTTCATACAATACGAGTACAGACGATATTTCCGGCGATACGGATTATATCCTTTATTGCTCGGATAGAATGCCTGAGCTTCCCGATGATGTTATAGCCGATACGGCTCTTGTTACTTCCGATAATATGGAATGTATTTCCGCAACAGGATTCCGCAGAATTGTTCTGAGATACGAAGATGTGGATGAAAGTCTTGAAGGCGATGAAAGGATACTTACATTTTCGGGAGAAAATTATTCGGCGGATGTCACATGCAGAAACATAAACACTCAGGGAGATATTACCGTTTTTGATATCGTGAGCGGCGGTATACTCAGCCGTGTACGCATAAACAGCAGCCTTTATTCAGTCAGTGAAGTCATTGTCTGTACGGCTGTGCTTATAGCGGCAGGCATACCTATAGCGTCGATCACAGGATATTTCAAAAAATAATAAAAAGGGAAACTGTAAAAGGATCTGAAAGGTGGAAATGTTTTTATGACAGGAATATGGACGGTTATTGCGGCAGTTTCAGCTTTTGCCGCATCAGGATTATTCGGACTGTGGCTGGTGCCTTTTCTCAGGAAGATACATTTCGGACAGACAATAAGGGATGAAGGCCCGAAATGGCACAACACAAAACAGGGAACACCTATTATGGGCGGATTCATGTTCATATTTGCGACCATATTCGTAGGAACGATATGTGATCTGCTTTATAACAGCATAGCACATCCTGAACTTCCGATTATGAATGCCAAAATATATTCCGGTATGTTCATGGCAGCTGCATTCGGTGCAATAGGATTTATTGATGACTATATAAAGGCTGTCAAAAAAAGAAACCTCGGTCTTACGGTAATACAGAAGCTTGTGCTCCAGTTCCTCGTTGCAGGGGCATATCTTCTGACTGTATTCCTTTTCGGAGGTACTACAAAGACATTCATACCATTTGTGGGAAATATAGATATAGGCATACTTTATTATCCTTTATCAGCAATTCTTATAGTCGGTGTTGTCAATGCTGTCAATCTTACTGACGGCATTGACGGACTGAATGGTTCAGTTACATTTTTTGCAGCTATATTCTTCATGCTTATCGCAGGCTATATAGGCAAGATAGGCGTATCAATAATATCGGCTTCCCTTGCAGGCGCATGCCTTGGATTTTTGCTCTGGAACTTCAATCCGGCTAAGGTGTTCATGGGAGATACCGGTTCGCTTTATCTCGGCGGATTTGTCTGCGCACTGGCATTTGCACTCGATATGCCTGTAATACTCATACTTATAGGTCTGACATATATTCTTGAGATGTTCTCGGTAATACTTCAGGTCAGCTACTTCAAGCTTACAAAGGGAAAAAGACTTTTCAAGATGAGTCCGATACATCACCACTTTGAAATGTGCGGCTGGTCTGAAATGAAGATTGTTGCGATATTCAGTGTTTTCACAGTTATCTGCGGAGCACTTGCATTTATTCTTGTTGCAAGAGGCGGTTATACTATACCGTCATTCTCATAATTTTTTGATACTGACGAAATATCTTATCATATAACACGGCTCATTGAAGTCGGGAAAGGAAGTGAACTGATTTGAGGATGGATTCATCACCTGCACGAAAAATACCCGCACCGTCCCCGTCAAGACGGCCAAACGGTAAACCTAAATCAAAGCCCGAAGAAAATAAGGGACTGAAGATAATACCCAAAAAAGTAAAAACCAATATAAAAATGTTTTCAAAAAGGCTCGGACTTGACCTGCCTTTTCTTGCACTCGTTATAATTCTTGTAATAATAGGACTTATAAT